>WFQT01000275.1 GCA_015486895.1 Anaerolineae bacterium | reverse complement strand
GTGTGCATATGACTTTTTGGCAAGGCAGTGGCAGTAGCCGGGTAGAGAAAGTGCAAATAGACGGCCATGATGTGGGTACGGCTATCAACATTACCAGCGGTAATCCTTCTCAAGCTGTATCCGTGGCCGTACCGCTCTCTGCTTATGTAGATGATGGCAGCATCGTGGTGAGCATTGTGCGTACCGATGCTTCTGTGGGCGTCATCGTGAACGAAATCGCGTTGGAAGAGGAAACGGTAGCACAATCAGCTGACGGCTGCCAGGTTTCGATAACACCTTACAAGACCTATGCTTACGGAACGGTGACCATCGCTGGCCAACCGGCGCCGGTCGGGGCGTTAGTACAAGCATTGAACGGCAACGGTGATGTGGTAGGTTGTTTTGTGGTGCAATCGGCGGGAAGCTACGGAACCATGCCCGTTTTCGGCAGCGACTCCAGTTCTTCACCGCCTATTCCAGGCATGACCGATGGTGAAGTCGTCCGGTTCCGAGTAGGTGGCGAAGAGACCATCGCCACACCGACCCTGATCTGGCACGACGACAAATTGGCCCATCAGATCGACTTAGCTGCTGGCACGATGCAACAGCAAATAATTCCTTTACGGCATGGCTGGAACCTGTTCTCATTCCGTATGCAGCCTCCTTCGACGGCTTTGCGAGATGTTCTGAGTGGCATCGAAGGGAAATATGACATGGTGTTGGGCGAAAAAGGCACTTACGTGGTTGGTTTGGACGACCGATTTCAGTCATTACACGTGTTAGAGCCGACGCAATCATATTGGATACGGATGTCGGCCAGTCAAGATACCACTTTACAAATCAGTGGTGTGCCTTTGGCCGTAACGACGCCAATAACGCTCACTACCGGCTGGCACTGGCCGGGGTACTTGCCTGCTCATACGTTGCCGGTCACTGTGGCGTTAGGAAGCATTGCTGGTCAGTATGATATGGTTTTGGGTGAAACGAGCTCATATGTGGTGGGATTACCGGACATGTACCAATCATTGCGGGCGATGCAGCCAAAGGCAGGGTACTTAGTGCGCATGACGGCGGATGGTGTCTTGACTTATCCGCCGGCCAGTCTGCAGCGCTATGCGGAAGTAAGTGATGTCCCGGCCGCCAGCGATGATCCGTGCCATGGCCTGTTGCCGACGCCCTACCGCATGTTGGTATACGGGACATTGGACGTGGATCGCAGACCGGCGCCGGCCGGCACCGTGTTGAAAGCGATAACGCCACGCGGTGATGAGGCCGGCTGTTTCGTTGTGCAACACGATGGACACTTTGGTTTGATGCAACTTTACGGCGAGGACAAAGATGGCAAGACTCCCGGTTTTCGGGACGGAGAGCCCATCACCTGGCAAGTTGGCGGGCAAATAATTGCAGGAATTCCTGCTCTCGGATGGAAGAATAATGGGGGAGTGCAGCGTGTGGCTCTACAGGGAAATAAAAGCCGGATGGATACTTCGATTTACTTGCCGTTGGTAGCGGGTCGGTAGTTTTCTCCCCTCCCCGAGGCGGAGAGGGGGTGGCGGGCCGCCCAAGTGGACGACCCGCCGGGGCTGAGGTCTTATTTTCAGGGAGAGTAGCGTATGGAGTCATCGAGTCGACAACCATCGGCGGCTTCGTTAGAGGAAAAACTGGACACATTATGGTCTCGTATATTGGCTTTGGAGCGCCAAGTCGACCTTCTCTCAGGGCAAGTGAACGGTGCGAATGGGAGCCCTGTGCATTATTCCAAAGAACACTTTGCTTGTGATCAAGCTCTGCGAGACGCTTTGCGACATTTAGCCGAGCCGGAATATCTTGGACGATGTCGTTTGCGTGAACAACTTGCTGCTCAAAATGGTGAGTCAATTGATGGTCGAGCCATACAATCCATGTTGTTGACTACCATGCGCCAAGTTGGATATAGTCCGAAGGGCCCGGCAACTGCTGAGCTGCAGCGGCGCCGGCATTTGATTCTTCGACAAAGGTATGTAGAAGGAAAAACAATACGAGAGATCGTGCATGCACTGGCCATTAGCGAGCGCCAGTACTATCGAGACTTGAAAGCGGCTATTCGCATTCTCGCACATGAGATTTGTCAATAGTACTGGAGTACTAATAGGTCAGTGCCATGGCACTATTCCTATTGAAATTGGGATGTGAATGTGCTATAG
>WFQT01000274.1 GCA_015486895.1 Anaerolineae bacterium | reverse complement strand
TCTGCCTCCTTTTTAGTGGCGGGTGTGTTTCTCGGTTCTGGGCTTTGGTGGTTCCTTTTGAGCGCCGGTGTGAGCTTTTTCCGGAGCCACTTTTCGGGGTGGAAGCTCGTTTTGGTGAACCAAGTGGCAGGCATTGTGCTTACCGGCTTTGGAATAGTCGCTTTACTGAGCATCTTGTAAGTTGGATTTTACATGGTAATGTGGGTGCGCTGAACCAGTTTTTCCCACGCTTCCCACCCTTCTTCGTTGATGAAAGCATCGCTGAGAGCAATTGGCAGGTCCGGGTAAGGGCCAAACTGCGCTAAAAAGTGAAAGTGTGGTTGGCCGGATAAGTCGGTTGATGGCAGCAGTGCGTCCTCCGTGGCGCTGAATACCACTGGCCGGTAGCCTTGGCGATTGCACAGTGCAGCGTCCAAAGTGGCGTCTTCCCAAAGCCAATGACCGTTGAGGTAAAGGACGGTCAGACCGTGGTAAGGGAGTATTCCTCCAGGCATGTATGGCTCGTAGCGAGTACCTAAGAGCTTCTCGTCTCGTAGATGTTGGAGGGCCAACTGGCTGGGGATGCCAACGGCCCGTGCTAATGCAGCCAGAAGTACAGCTTTTTGCTGACAAAAACCGTTTCCTCGTGCCAGTGTTGCCGAAGCTTTCCAATCGTCTCGGCTTCGAAGCCGGGGAGCGAAGTTGTAAATAATCTCATCCCGAACGAAGTAAAACAACTTCTTCGCTTTGGCGACTGGGTCAATTGTGCCCTTGGTAATTGCCACTGCCGTAGTGCGCACGGTCGGGTGGTCAGCATCAATGACATCTGTAGCCTGCAAGCAGGTTGCGATGGAGATATCTGTTGGTGGTGCGGGTAGCTTTGCCTTTTGCATTCGCTGCATGAGTGTGCCTTTACGCCTGCCGTCCTGTGATGCGGTCATCAGATCGCTCAACAATTGTCGTCAAGGCTGCGGGGTAAGGTGTGCTTGTTCACTCTGTACATGCGTGCTGGGCGGCCAGGGGCATGCAGCCGTTGCCTGCCTACCTCGTGCACCCAGCCCCCGGCCAGAAGACGGCGACGAAAATTGCGGCGGTCCGTGTTTCGGCCTAATAATGCCTCATAGGTATTTTGTGCTTCCGACAAAGTGAATGGGTCGTCTAAGAGGTAAAGAGCCAATTGGGGATGGTGGGAGACCTGGATGGTGATCATGCTACGGGCACAGCGGATGATCTCATCGTGGTCGAATGCTAATACTGGCGGGTGGGCGGCTTCCCACCAGCTAATGGATGTTGCGTCATCACCGGCAACGGCCCGGGAAGCATCTGAGGTGGGGAGCAAGCCTATGTATCCAATGCTGATGGTATGTCCCCGTGGGTCGCGTCCTGGCTGGCCAAAAGCGTGTAGCTGAGCCATGTAGGGCAGTACAACGCCTGTTTCTTCTTGCAATTCTCGCCGGGCCGCGTCGGAAAGCGCTTCATTTGTGTCTACGAAGCCGCCCGGCAATGCCCATTGCCCACGGAAAGGATCGTTTTTGCGTTTGACCAGCAGGATGCGCAAGGTATAATCCTGCAATGTGAAAACTACAATGTCGACGGTGACGTAAGGATGTGGATAGACTTTGGTTTCTGAATTGACCATGGCAACATGCCTCCGAAATGAACGCGGTAAAAGAGCAATCGGCGAAAGAGCCTGGCCGATCAGGTTGTGAATCAACCTGGTGGGTGAAGTACATTAGCGTATGTTTCACGTCACCCGTTTTTCCGGTTGGAATTGTTTGTGTACCTATCGTTGACATCGTAACTGTTACCAGGAGAATTGTCAAGTAGCCCCGAAAAAATATGGTTTATAGAGCTGTTGTTTGGGTGTCGGTTAGTGCCGATCGCCGCGGTATGCTCGAAAGAGGACGGTTTCAGCGGTAGTGGGCGCTGTAACGTGATCACGGTTTTGATGTTGAGCGGGACTATCCAGGATAAGGTGTCTTGACATCCATTTCTGTTTGACGTAAGCTGTGTTTTATCGTTTTGTTAGGCTTAGTGAGCGTCCAGGAATAATCTTCCGTTAGAGGTTCAACTTCCGCGAGAAGTTGAACCTCTAAACAGGGAGAGAGGAGGATCGGAAATGGATATTGGTGCCATCCGCAAGAATTTCCCGGTGACGGAGCGTTATGCTTACTTGAACCATGCTTCTATTGGCCCCTTGCCTCGCAGCACAGCGGAGGCGATGCAACATTTTTTGGAAGAGCGTAGCCTGACTGGTGGCCTTGTTTTGGAAGGGAAAGAGGGAGAGCTGATTTACGGCACGACGCGAGGCAAAGTGGCCCGCCTGATCAACGCTCGTCAGGAGACGGAAGTTACTTTTGTTCGCAATACGTCCCATGGATTGAATATCATCGCGGCCGGGTTACCCTGGCAGACAGGGGACAATGTGGTCGGCGCTGAGACAGAGTTCCCTGCCAATGTTTACCCTTGGATGAACCTGAAACGCAAAGAGGTGGAAGTGCGTCTGGTCAAAGCGGTGGCTGGCCGCATCCGGCCGGAAGATGTCGCCGCAGCTATGGATAAGCGCACTCGGCTGGTGGCATTGAGTTTCGTAGAATTTGCCACCGGCTTTCGTAACGATCTGGGTACTCTGGCGGAGATTGCTCACCGGGGAGGGGCGTTTTTCTGTGTGGATGCTATTCAAGGTTTAGGGGTCTTCCCGGTGGACGTACAGAAAACGCCAGTAGACTTCTTGTCCGCCGGCAGTGCCAAATGGCTCTTGGGGCCGGTGGGCTTTGGCCTGCTGTACATTCGACAGGAGCGGTTGGACGAGCTGGATTTAGTCATGGGCGGCTGGGTCGGCGTTGAGGACTGGCGGAACTTTTTCCGCTATGATTCTCCCTTCCGGCACGACGCCACGCGCTATGAAGAAGGCACTATTGCTCCCTCGCTTTTGTTGGGACTCAACAAGAACGTGCAGATGTTTTTGGATTTGGGGGTGGAAAACATTAGCCGGCGGGTGCTGGACTTGACCGCTTACCTTATTGAGGGACTGAAGCGATTGGGTTTAACGGTCATCACGCCCCACGCCAGCGAAGTGGAGCGTTCTGGTATTGTTTCCTTTTTGCCATCCGGTGATCCGGCTGTTTTGGCAGCCCGGTTGCGCCAAGAGGGGGTTATCATTTCTCAGCGGGGTAATTTTATCCGGGTATCGCCCCATTTCTACAACACCAATGAAGAACTAGACCGGGCGTTAGCGATCATTGGCAATTGTCATTGAGAGCAGGAGGATGTATGGAGCGAGATGGAATGAAACAGCATTGGCGGTATCACTGGGCGCTTTTTGTGGCTATTTGGAGCGCTTTTGCCCTTTATCTGTTTCGATTAGCCGACAACAGTTTCTGGACCGATGAAGCAAGAATATTGCGTCTAATTCGTTTAGGATGGCATGCCGTTTTGCGGATTGACAAGCCGCGGGTAGATCCCCCTTTAGGCATGTTTTGGCATTGGCTCTTCCTGAACTTTGGCCAGCCGTGGGAGTTCACTGATCGCCTCTCAGCAGTTATACCGGCGCTCCTGGCGATTCCTCTCCTTTACGTATTGGGCCGGCGATTGTTTAACCGTCGCGTGGGGCTGGTGGCCGCTTTCCTTTTCGCCTGGCATCCTCTTACCGTGCGCTATGCCCAGGAATTGCGTTATTATCCTTTGTTTACCTTCTTAGCGTTGCTGAATTTGTATTTGCTGTTGGATGCCATTGAAGGCAAACGAGGTTGGTGGCCTTACTTTCTCTCTGCCGGTGTGGCTTTAGGCGTACATTCCTTTTCTCCATTGCTGTTTGCCGCCGAGTGGATAGGCTTGCTCCTGTGGGCGGCGGCTGGCAAACGCTGGCCTCGCTACTTGAGCTTTTTGCATGGCCGGCGACAGCGCTTATGGCGTGGGTTTCTCCTGACTGTCGTTTTGGTCTTGGTTGTGGTAGTTATGTTGGCGTTGCCTTTTATCAAGCGTGGTCCGGCAGTTCTTTCCTGGTTCAACAAAAACTTGAGCCCCGGCGCTTCCTATTCGCCTTTGAAAGCGTCTGCTTTAGACCCAGTCCCCTGGTGGACCTGGCGCAATATACCCAAAGATACTCTTTATCGCTTTTTCCGCTGGTTTAGCACGCCCAACCTGCTGGCGCACAGCAAACACATGATCTTGTTAGGCATCCCCGGCGGCGATTGGCTTCTTTTCCTGGTGGTGTGCTTCCTCTTTGTCTGGGGCACGTTGATGACCTGGCAGCGTTGGGGATGGCTGCCCCTCTGGTTAGCTGCCCAAATAATTGGCATCGCTTTGTTCTTAGCCATCGTGGTGGAAGCGGTAGGCCCTAAGATCGGCATTTATGATTATGGCATCCGACGGCTTCTTTTCCTGCTACCTCTCTATTTATTGCTGGTGGCGGCGGGCTTAGATGATCTAGTTCAACGTTTGTCTCCGCGGCGACAAGGCGTTGTTACGATTGGCCTCGGCGTCTTGCTGGCCTTTGTCATCGCCTGGAGCACCTTGCCGGCGTATTACGGCAGTTGGGGCCGGGACGACTGGCGGCAGGCGGCGGCTTATCTGGAAGCGAATGGCCGCCCATCGGAGCCTATTCTGGTGGGCGAAGTCTACAAAACTGACCCGGAATATATCACGATACCGTTGCGCTACTATTGTTCCCTCTACCCTGACCGGCGGAAAGTGACTTATTGGCCGCAAGATCGTCCGCCTGACCCGCCACCGCCTTCTTTGTGGAGGTTAACTTACCCGCACTGGGAGAGTCCAGGATGGCCGGGTTACAAAGTTGTCGCTCAGAAGTTCATCGGGCCTCACCGGATATGGATTTACCATTTGCAGCGGTCGGGGCCGTGAACTGATGAGGGGAAAAGTAGCGTTAGATGGACGCGAGCGATTAGCGTGGCACGGCTCCATTCTAATTGTGGGCACGTTGTTGGGCAACTTGACCGGCTTCCTACGGGAAGCTGGCGTGGCGGCTTTTTTAGGCGCTACCAGGGCTGCTGACGTTTATGTGGTCGCTTTTACCGTGCCGGAGTTTCTCTGGTCAGCCATGCGCAACATTTTGCCCGGCGTGGCGTTGCCCATCCTTGCTTCCGTTTCTTTGGCAGATGGTGGCCTCTCGCGCTGGCGGGTGGCGACGGCCTTACTGAGCGTGATCGGTACGATGCTGGCCTTTTTATCCGCTTTGGCATTGCTCACCGGCCGCTGGTGGATGCCCTGGCTGGCGCCTGGTTTTTCACCTTCGGAACAAGTGTTAGCGCTGCGCTTAGCCCGGTTGATGTTTATCTGGGTCATCATTGGGGGCTTGGCTTCGCTTTTGGCTGCTTACCTGAACAGCTTAGAGCATTTTTTCTTCCCGGCGCTGACGACGGTTGCCTATAATTTGACCTTCTTGACATTGTTGTTCCTTCTCTATCAGCGTCTGGGCATTTTCGCTTTAGCTTGGGGTGTTGCCTTGGGCGGCGTAGCGCAACTATTGATACAGCTCCCCGGCCTCTGGCAACGCCGGGCGTGGCGGCGTGCCTGGTCGTTCTGGCAGCCGGAAGTGCGTAATTTGCTCCCTTTCGGCGGCTATTTCCTCTTGGGGTACACGGTCCATTACTTGGGCATTGCCGTGACCAGGTCGTTAGCGTCTAGTTTGGCTGTGGGTGCAGTTGCCATGTTGAATTACGCTACCATGTTAGGCGGTATTATCACCATGATTTCTGGTTTCAGTCTCGGTACAGCGGCATTTCCACGGATAGCGGAGTCGGCTCGGTCAGGATGGTCGCATTTGGCCCCGGTGATTACAATTGTTTTGCACTGGTCCTGGTTTCTTGGCTTGCCGCTCTCGTTGGGGACTTTTGTCCTCAGCCGGCCGTTAGTGCAAGTGGTTTACGGCCGGGGCGCTTTTGACCAGGCTTCCGTAACAGATACTGCCCGCTTGCTTCGTTTTCTGTTGCTGGCCGTCCTGGCTGACGGCCTCTCGCAGCCCATGTGGTTTGTGGTTTATAGCCTGCGACAGGGCAAGCCGTTGCTGGTCATTAACGCGGTCGTGACCACGTTCAGGATTGCTTTAGCGCTGTTGCTCATTCGTTGGCTGAGCTTTTACGGCTTGGCTTTAGCGGTATCTTTAGCATTTGTCGGCCAAGTGTTCTTGCTGGGATACGTTATTTTGCCGGAGGGGCGAACACTTTGGTCGGTGCTGCGTCATGGCTATTGGTGGCGGGTCGCCTTGGCCGGTTGTGTGCTCTTGCCTTTCACCTGGTTAGGGAAAGCGTTATCGGCGCCTTTGGGGGCGTTGCCGGTGCTGGTGGTTGGTTCCCTCTTTGGCGGTATTGCTTACTTCGCCGCCGGTTGGCTGCTGGCTTTACCGGAAGCGCGAGCATTGACGCGGCTTTGGGGGCGCTTCCGGTCATGACTGAGGTCACTGTGATTCTCGTGCACTGGCGGGATGCTACGCGCTCTCGGCAGGCGCTTTCCTCTCTGGCTGAACAGAAACTGCTTCCCCGGCAGGTGGTGGTGGTGGAAAATGGCTCTACTTTGCCTCTTGAGGGCATGGCTTTTCCTTCCTGGCAGTTAGATGTGGTTCATAACGAACAGAACCGCGGTTATACTGTCGCTTTGAACCAGGCGCTGGCCCGTGCAGAGGGGACTTTCATTTTCTTGTTAAACTCGGATGTCCGTTTGGCGTCAGGTTATCTGGCGGAAACGGTCTCATTTTTGAGGGAGAACCCTGGTTTTGGCGCGGTGACGGGGAAGCTCTATTTATCGGGTGACAAGCGATTGGATTCCACCGGCATTTTCTGGCACCGGAATTGGCGGCCTTACGACCGGGGACAGGGCGAGGTGGATCGTGGTCAGTACGACACGCCGGGGGAAGTGTTTGCCGTCTGTGGGGCTGCGGCGCTGCTGCGCCGGGAAATGTTAACGGACGTTGTTGTGTACGGCGAGGTGTGGGATAGTGA
>WFQT01000273.1 GCA_015486895.1 Anaerolineae bacterium | reverse complement strand
GAAGATCGCGAGGCCACTTTGCAGAAAAGATGTGGCATTATCTGCGATTCAAGATCAATGCCGAGGTTTTGGTGATACCGGCTCTTGTGGCAACATGGCAGATTTGGCGCTCCGAGCGAGGTGGGTAAAATGGAATTATCAACGGAAGGAAAGAGGATCTTGAGTCAGGGCACGTACGTTCATCCTGTCGATAATGGGGCCGAAGTTCGGCGGCTTGTTGACCTTATCCGGGCTCTTGTGATGCGCGAGTGGAAGGGTCGCTACCGTCGTTCTATCTTGGGACCGGGCTGGGCAATCATACAGCCACTATTCTACATGGTCATTTTCACTTTTCTTCGTGGCACGCTGAAGATCCCGAGTGATGGCGTTCCCTACATTATTTTCACTTATAGCGCCTTGGTGCCGTGGACGTTCTTTTCTAATGCTACCACTAAATGCGGTCCCAGTGTCCTGTCCAATCGAGGTCTGGTTAAAAAGATGTCCATTGCTCGTGAAGTATTTCCTTTAGCTGCTGTCTTCACTACTCTAATAGACTTCTTTATTGCCTCTTTGATCCTTGTTGGTATGATGATCTGGTTCCGTGTTCCTGTTAACTGGTCACTGCTCTGGTTTTTCCCTTTGTTATTGCTAACAGCTTTATTAGCCTTGGGCGTAGGCTTGGGCATTGCTGCTGTTGGTACTTACAAGCAGGACATTACCTTCGGTTTGCCTTTCCTTATGCAGTTCTGGCTCTTGGCTACGCCGATTATGTATCCTTTGAGTCAAGTTCCTGAGCGTTGGCGTTTCTTGTACGGGTTAAATCCTATGGTAGGTATTATCGAGGGGTTTCGCAATATTTTAGTTAAAGGTACTCCACCTGATCTACATTTGTTGTTAATAACGACCGTTGTTGTTGTTGTGGTTTGGGCGATAAGCTGGCCGTTTTTTCACCACATGTCCCAGTACTTCGCAGATGTGATGTAGTAAAGGACACGCATAGGACAGCAATGTTACACAACTAAGGTAAAAACATGTCTGATGATATTGTTATAGAAGTAAATCACCTTTGGAAACGCTACGGGTTACCTCTCTACCACTGGCTTCGTCGTGTTCGCAATCGCGCGGCGATGAAGGGAGTTGGAGATGATAACGGCGACGGTGTTATCCCCAGTAGTAATGCTATTTGGGCGCTTAAGGATATCTCTTTTTCTGTACGCCGGGGAGAGACGATTGGCGTTATCGGTTATAATGGTGCTGGCAAGAGTACGCTGTTGAAAGTACTGGCGGGAGTTACGCCGCCGACGCGGGGCCAGGTGATGGTTGCCGGTCGTGTCTTTCCCATGATTGAGCTGAATGCCGGTGTTCACCCTGAGTTGACCGGACGGGAGAATGTGTTCTTGCTTGGAGCAATCATGGGCTTGTCGCGGCGGGATATGGAGGCCAAGCTACCAGAGATTGAGGACTTCACAGAGTTAGGAGAGTGGTTTAATCGTCCCATCAGAACTTATTCCAGTGGAATGTTAGTGCGGCTGGGCTTTTCCGTGGCTGTCAACGTCGATGCCGATATCTTGCTGGTGGATGAAGTTTTAGCTGTAGGTGATATCACTTTTCAGCGGAAGTGTTTCGATAAGTTTGAACGTATGCGGAATGGGGGCAAGACACTTATTTTCGTGTCGCATTCTATCCGGCAAGTTGAACGACTTTGTGACCGGACGATAGTCTTGGATAGAGGCAATCAGGTTGCCTTTGGTAAAACGATTGATTCAGTGTCCCACTATTACCAGAGTGCGAATCTTAAGATACTGCATCAGCGGTTTTCAGAGGGCCAGGAGATACGCGTACTTCAGGGCCGGATGGAAGATGCCACGGTTGATATTGTCGATGTTCGCTTTCTCGATGCTGCCGGGCAGGAAGCGCTGACTTTTCGCACAGGAGGTCCCTTGACAATTGAGGTGACTTACCGGTCCAAAGAACTGGTGAGAAGCGCGATTGTTGGGTTTGGAATTGAAACAATTGACTCTTTTTACATTTCGGGCTTTACCAGTGAAGGCGCGGGGTTTGAGATGAATTTAGATGGAGAAGGTAAGTTTCGGTGTACGATTCCTTCTTTGCCTCTCTTGAGTGGAATATATACCATTCGCATGAGGATTCGCCATCCTAACGGTTCAATCATCGGTGGTGGATATGGTCTCGCTGCTTTTAACGTTCAAGTTCCTAATGATATACGTTTGTCTTCTGACTATGGCGTTATCCTGATGGAACCGGAGTGGGAAGCGCCGACAGCGAGTTGAGGCGAGATTGATTACCTTGCCCGCGATGATAGGATCGATTAGATCGCAATGTCATTTGGCCTGTCATCCGTTCTGTCTGGTTCATTTGGCATGGCTTGTGGAAAAGAAGCTGTAAGGAACAATGGATACAACTATGCCGCCCGAATTGGCCCGTGATCTGGGATATACGCTCAGACGGTATTACATTGATGAATTTTTCTTCCGTCATGTACCGACAATAGCTCCCGGTAGCCTTGTTTTAGATGCTGGCGGGGTACGCATTCGTAAGCGTGGTCGGTTTGATATTGGAAAATATGACCTGTGCGTTACTTACGTTAACCTCTCGCCGAATAAACGGCCCCACGCCCAGGCGGATGTGGCGTCGCTTCCGTTTGCAGATAGTTGCTTTGACATCGTTATCTGTGCAGAAGTGCTTGAGCACGTTCCTGACCCGCGTGCAGTGTTGCGAGAGCTCCACCGGGTGTTGAAGCCAGGAGGAACATTATTAGCTTGCGTTCCGTTTCTGGTGAGAATTCATGCGGACCCGTATGACTATGGGCGCTATACCGCCTACTTCTGGCAGGAGAACTTAGCCCATCTCGGCTTTGGTGATGTGTTGGTAGAAAGACAAGGCTTGTTTTGGAGTGTATTGGCTGACATGGCGCGGGGGTGGGTTCTTGAACTGGCCCGGGAGGGCAGTCCTCGATCGCGCCATCTGCGTGCGCTGCTTGCAAGGGCAGTTATTTGGGGCAGAGAGAAAGCGGTCCGTTGGGATGGGTTACTTGGTGACGGGGAAAGCGCCTTTTTTAGAAGTTATACTACTGGTTTTGGCATCAAGGCAATAAGACTATGAATAAGCCTAAAGTCTTTCTCACCGGCGGCGATGGCATGGGCTGGGCGCTGGACGAGGATCTCAGCCTGACCCGGCGCGCATTGGAAGGTATCGTTGAGTTTACTGACCTTGAGCATTGCGAGGTCGTGCATTCAGTTTGGTGGGAGGGTCTATTGCGTTTGCCGAAGGAGCAGTTAATCGGCAAACGTATCATCTGTCACGTACCCGGTGAGCCCTTTCGCTACCTGACTTTGCCACACCATCGCCATGCCGTCTCCCTGGTTGGTTGTTGGGTGACACAAACCAGCCAGGCAGCCCAGCAACTCACTGGCATTGGCGTACCTAACCAGTTGATCCCTTACACGGTTGATGTAGAAACCTTCCAGCCACTTTATTCTGAGGATGCGCAGCTTGAGGCCCTGCGCAGGCAATGGCAGTTTCCCCCAGACGCCTACTTGGTCGGTAGCTTCCAGCGCGATACCGAAGGGTACGATTTAAGCAAACCCAAGTTGATGAAAGGGCCTGACATCTTCCTGGAAATCTTGTCGAGGCTCTGGCAGCGAGGTTATCCTATCCACGCGGTACTGGCAGGACCACGGCGTCATTGGCTGCGCCGGCAACTTACAGAGCGGGGAATCCCAGTTACTTACGTCGGTCAGCCAGTCGAGACAGATGACATTGAGGCCAACTTATTGCCTCGGCGGACGCTCAATCTGTTGTACAACTTGGTGGACTTGTATGTGGTAGCCAGTCGCTCAGAAGGTGGGCCGCATTCCATCATGGAGGCGGCTGCCGCTCGCTGCAAGATCATCAGCACGCCGGTGGGTCTGGCAAGTGACATCCTGGATACAGCCTGTGTTTTCACGTCCCCGGCCGATGCTGTCGCTCTTATCGAGCAGGACATTGCAGAGAACAAACTGGCCGGATCGTTAGATCTGCACTATGAACGTGTGCATCGAAGATATCGCCCTGATGCAGTTGCCCCGCTGTTTCGTAGGCTTTACGAGGATATTGATAAGATTCCGATCTATAAAAGCAATGGTGAGGCGACCTATCAATCTGACGCTCGTCGCAAGTGGATGGCCATACGATTTCTGCGTCGCTTCTTCCCCAGGGCAGGCAATACAAGACTGACAGTTGGGCTATGGCATACGTTCTTCAGCCCGCCGTATGGTGGCGGCAACCAGTTCATGCTGGCCTTGCGCAAAGCACTGCGCAAACGTGGGGTTCGCGTTCGGGAAAATGAGATCGGGAAAGGCATAGATGCCTACCTCCTGAATTCGATTCACTTCGACGTGGATCGCTTTCTGGAGTTCAGCCGGCGGCACAGGCTGAACATTGTGCATCGCATAGATGGGCCGATTCATCTCATCCGTGGATTCGATCGGGAGAAGGATGAGTTAGGCTTCCGCCTTAATACAAGATTCGCTTCTGCTACCGTGCTACAGTCTGCCTGGACGTATCAGCGGATTGTCGAGATGGGCTACCAACCGGTTAATCCGGTAGTTATCCATAATGCGGTAGACCCGGACATCTTTCACCGGCGTGGCCGCATCTCTTTCGATCCTGAGCGTAAGATCCGCCTTGTCTCCACCAGTTGGTCCGACAACCCTCGAAAAGGTGGGCCGATCTACAAGTGGATCGAAGCACACCTGGATTGGGACCGTTTCGAGTACACCTTTGTGGGACGGGCCTCAGAACGCTTCGATCGCATCCGCCAGATTCCGCCTCTGTCGTCGGAACAGCTTGCCAACATTCTCCGCCAGCACGACATTTATATTACAGCTAGCCAAAACGATCCTTGTTCCAACGCACTGATCGAGGCACTGTCCTGCGGCCTGCCTGCGCTCTATTTGAATGACGGCGGCCATCCCGAATTGGTGGGCTATGGTGGCTTGCCCTTCAACGATGTGGACGGGATTCTCCCTCAGTTAGACGCTCTCGTGGAAAACTACAAGATGTTCCAGAACCTGATCGTGGTACCGAGCCTGGACGACGTAGCCGAGAAGTATCTGACGCTACTTCGGGACGTGGCACGGTGAACTTCAATCTCACCCTCTTCTTCACCCGCGGCGTCTCCCTGCGCACCTGGGAGCAGGTGGGCATGTTCGAGCGGGAAGTGGCGCTGTATCGGGCGTTGCGGCCGCACTTGCGAAGTATCACCTTCGTTACCTACGGCGACCAGCGTGACCTGGCCTACGCCAACCGCATCCCCGGCATCCGCATCCTGTGTAACCGCTGGGGCTTGTCGGACCGGTGGTATACTCGCTTATTGACTACAATTTATCCCCTTTTATGGCGAGGGCCGACAGTGCTCAAGAGCAATCAGGTGTGGGGAGCTGATGTTCCTTTACGCATTGCTAGCCGTTTCAATAGGAAATTTGTGGCTCGCTGTGGCTATCTTTACTCAGAGTTCGTGGAGCGTCAGCATGGTGTCGATTCACCTCAAGCGGGCAGGGCCCGCACTTATGAAGGCATAGTGTTTGCCGGGGCCGATCGGGTAGTGGTGACAGCGCCGGCCATGCGGCAAGCCGTGATCGAGCGCTACAGCCTACCGGAGGAGAAAGTCACGGTCATCCCTAACTACGTGGACGCAGGGCTCTTTAAACCAAACCCTAACGGCTCTCCCAGGCAGGGCCGCATCTGCTTCATTGGCCGGCTGGAGGAGCAAAAGAACCCCTTCGCTCTGCTGGAGGCAGTGAAAGGACTGGATGTGGAGCTGCTGATGATTGGCAATGGGAGCCTGCGCGGCGCGTTGGAAGCCAAAGCACAGGCGGAGGGCCTGCCGGTCCGTTTTCTGGGTAACCTGCCCCACACAGCACTGCCCGAGTATCTCAGCAGTTCGCAGCTTTTCGTCCTGCCTTCGTTCTACGAAGGCCATCCAAAGACCCTGATCGAGGCCATGGCCTGCGGATTGCCCGTCATCGGCGCCGATGTGCCGGGCGTTCGAGAGCTCATTCGTCATCGAGAAACTGGATATCTGTGTGGCACATCACCCGAAGAGATTCGGGCTGCGATTCAAGAGGTGTTGGGTGATCCCGGCCTGCAGGCCCGCATAGGGCGTAACGCCCGGGAGTTTGTGGTGGAGCACTTTGCTTTAGAGCGTGTCGCCCAACAAGAGTTAGAATTGTTGAGCGCTGTTGTTGCTAAGTGAGTGGCGTGCTATTCCATTCTGCTTACGCAAGGGAGAGGGCAGTATTAGAAAAATGTGTTTGGGCGTGGTTTGGGAGTAATCAGTGGTGATGGCGACTGCTCCTTTCATCACAGTCTTGATGTCAGTATATAATGGAGAGTCTTACCTCCGCGAATCAGTTGAGAGCATTTTAGAGCAAACTTTTGCGGATTTCGAGTTTATTATTGTTGACGATGCTT
>WFQT01000272.1 GCA_015486895.1 Anaerolineae bacterium | reverse complement strand
CTCTCATGGTACGAGGA
Organism: Anaerolineae bacterium; assembly: GCA_015486895.1. GTDB lineage: Bacteria > Chloroflexota > Anaerolineae > JAADDB01 > JAADDB01 > S014-12. The sequence continues at coordinate 2,775 of WFQT01000272.1, read as the reverse complement.
GATTGCTTCGGCTTATCAGCCTCGCAATGACATATGAGAAGCCATTTCCAGGGCAGCATGCCTGGAGTTTCGTAGCAACATAATCGAGATGACTGGCACGCAAGTCGTGGTGAGCGTCAGTCAACTTGGCAACGATGTAATGATTATGCGTATTATAACATATAAAGTCACCAAATCCTGCAACAGATTTAAGGATTTCTGAAATGATGTTGTTATTTGTGTCTTTTGAAAGGCCAGAGGCCTCCTCGCTCGTCTTCTGCGTAAAGATAGCCGGATTCCTCCATGCCGGGTAGCCGACGGGTCACAGTGGAGCGGGCCACGCCCAATGTTCGGGCCAGTTGGGCCGCTGTGAGGCCAGGGTGCTCCCGGATCATGCAATCTGTTTTCTCGTATTCGGGTCGTTCCTTTTGCCAAAAAGCCATGGTGTTACCTCCTTCTGTGGAATTTGCTTACAGAATAGAGGTAGCGTGTTGCAGGTAACGCAACAACCGGAGGCAAAACGGTTTGATGTGAACTGTTTCTGCGATTCAGAGCCGAAATTTGACTGACGTAATGCGTATGGCGTGATTATGTTACCTTGGAGTGGATTATACTCCTGGCGATCTTATCTTTTACGGATTACGCACTACGACGTCAACGGCCGAGCCTGAACGCACAGAATTCCGACCGAGGAATTGGGGATGGTTCATTTCCCACCTGAGATCGGTTGACACTTTTTCGCACCTTAAAAACTCACGCCACAGCCAGCGCCAATTCGGGGCAGGTCAGTCGCCCTGTCGCGGCGGTCTCCAGCGCCAGCCGGTCACCAGTCATAGGCACGTTGAGCTGGGGCCAGAGCAACTGTTCCAACGCCTCGGTCAGTGGCCGTGCTTCGCCAGCGCCGGCCAATTCTAGCGGTGTCTTCCCGGCGCGCTTGCCCCGCTGAAACGGGTGGTGGTTCCAGAGCCACTGCAGCAAGGACAACAACCAGCGGGGCATCCCACGGTGAATTTGCAAGTAGAGCCGGAGCCAACTGTGCAACGACTCGGCCAGGCTGGAGGAGCGATGAAACAGCGCCAATGCTTCCCAGAAAGCCTGTGCCGCTGACCGGAGTGCTGGCGGAAAGTCCTTCTCCATGTCCACGGCCAATGCCTGGCGGTGTAAGTACGCCCAGCCGATGAAGGCGGCGCTCTCGGCATCCAGGCCAGCGCGCCAAACGCTCAGGCTCTGCTCCAACCAAGCAAGGAGGGCCACCAGTTCTTCCAGGTGCTCCAGCCTTCTGGGCGAAAGCCGTGACCTCCTTGACGCCGATCTCTTGGAGCAAGGCCGCAGCAGCTTCCACCGTGGCCCGTGCTTGAGCTGCCGTGGTCAACTGCCCCCTCGCGTCGATGGGCTCCAAGGCTTGCCGCACTTCTCCAACCAGCCAGGTGAACAGGTTGTAGACGGTGACGGCTTGCTGCTCTTTGACCTCGGCCTGTTCCCGCGCCAATTTCACCTTCAGCGGACACGCCTGCGGCGTGCGCCGGCCGGCGCGGTTTTAGGGCGAAGTTGCCTTCGCCAGCGAGGGCGGTTGGACGGCGACGGCGTGCCGCTAACGCCAGCCGTTAGACCACTCCACCTTCCACCCACCCCCAGTGGCGAGACAATAACATCGTGTTGACCTTATGGGTGTTTCCGAGTCGCAAAATACCGTAAGTCACCTGTTTTTTCGCCACAGATCAAAGCGCTCAGTATCAGGTTGGATCCACCGCATGATCTGCGATAGATCTGCCATTGCGGCCGCCTCCCCGGCAGCGATGATCTCCTCTGGATGGTTGAAGCTCCCCAGGACCGTCACGCTTTTGGATAGAGCCGGCTTGATCAAGACCTCGGGAGGGGCCTGCGCTAGTTTGTGTTCGGTCAATCGACATACCATCAGCGCCAAACAAGCCCGCAACGTCTCCACCATCAAGGCCCACTGGGTGAAAAACCGCTGTTGTTCTGCATCTGGCGACGCGTGTAATCCATTGAACTCGGTCTGGACGTCCACGGCAATGATCATATCCGCGCCCATCTGTCGGAGCTGCTCCAGCGTGTACGTGATGTCCTTCCGTTCGATCCCGTAGTGGGTTACCATGCGCATCCTGTCCCCACCGATGGGGAGAAAGAGCACTCCTCGCTCTGCCTTTACAGCGCCCAGCTTGTGTTTACGGCCGTGCTCCTTGCTTCTCCCCTTCCACGCTTTCCCAGAACTCATCATGCCCCGTGACCTCTCCGGCTTTCGCCTGCTTCTCGGCGGCTTCCAGTATCCGCCGGAACTTAGGCGAGTAGGCCAGGATCAGGCGTTCGATCTCATCCTCGTCTGTCACTGCCAGCAGCACAGCCACAGGACGTCCGTTCTTCGTCACGATGACGGGCCCTTCCTGGCTCGTCCGTAAATATCCGCTGAATTTCGATTTCACCTCAGCCACCGATGCTATTTTCATAACTCTACCTCCTCGCTCCCAACTACCAATCGATTGCCCCTCTTCTCTCCTATCGCCAGCACAATCACCCTACGGTTCTCATAATCTATCCGGTAGAATACTCGAAACTGATTGTTCCTCCCAAAGCGAATCTCCCAGGTTGCCTCAAGCGCCACTCTCTTTAATGGCTTGCGATTTCTTGTTCCTACATCAGGTTCGTACGAGAGACGCTGTTCGATCGTCTCTCGGATAAGAGAGTAGTACTTGCGATCGATAGCTCTCAAGTGTTCTTTGATGATAGCTGGATAGATGATATCAAACTTTTTCGATTTTTTCATGACCATAATTATAG
>WFQT01000271.1 GCA_015486895.1 Anaerolineae bacterium | reverse complement strand
TATATTGGCGGCGTACTCCTGCAGGAAGCGAATGGCAATTTTAGCAATCAGGATAACGCACTCCCCCAGGACTTGTTGCGACTAACCAATCGCCTGCAAGCACTCGCTTTCAATCGCACATTAACAGTGGCGGAAGCGCTGACGCCCACATTGAAGAGCACTCACCCCTTGCCACCACCACTGGTAGCAGGGGAAGGGGCTACTTTTACCATTACTGCCATGATCAATATCCCGCTGTTCATTGCCGTTCCACAGGAAGGGAATGGCTATCCTTACACGTCATTTAGCAACGGTTTCACCCCCTTGCCCAGCGAGATGGCGCTAGGGGCAACCTGGCAGCCGTCGTTAGCTCACAAAACAGGCGCTGTAGTGGGCCGAGAGTTGAACGACGTAGGCATTAACATGCTGATCGGTCCTTCGTTGGACGTGTTGCATTCTCCCCGGCCGGCTTTCAGCGGCGACTTAGGTGTTCGCACTTTTGGCGGTGACCCTTACTGGGTGGGCAAGTTTGGACAGGAGTTCATCGCCGGTGTCCACGAGGGGAGCAGTGGCCGCGTTTTAACCGTAGCAATCCATTTCCCCGGCCAGGGGAGCAGCGATCGCCGCCCAGATGAAGAAGTGGCGACGATTGCCAAGTCCCTAAGCGAATTGCGCAACATTGAACTAGCACCTTTCGCTCAGGTGACCAACGTCGACAAAGCAGACCCGATCGCTCTCACAGACGCCTTGATGACAGCGCACATACGTTACCAGGGCTTCCAGGGGAATATTCGTGAGCGGACGCCACCAATTAGCCTGGCACCTCAATTGCAGGAAATCGTGAAACTGGCGGAATTCCAGCCCTGGCGACAGCGTGGTGGCTTGTTAATCAGTGATTCTTTAGGCGCTCAGGCAGTACGGCGCTACGAAGACCCGGAATTGCGTGTGTTTCCCTTCCGGCAAGTAGCCCGCGAGGCACTGCTGGCCGGCAATGATGTTTTGCTCCTCTCCAACTTCGGCTTGAACGGGCATGAAAAGGCACAGATGGAAAACATCCGTTCAACATTAGCCTTCTTCCGGGACAAATATGTCACTGATAGCGAGTTCAAGCGCCGGGTTGACGATGCTTTAGTGCGCATTTTACGCCAGAAACTACGCCTCTACCACGACTTCTCCCTGCCGGAGGTTCTGCATGTAGCGAATAGTTTAACGGCTGTGGGTAAGGGGATGCCGGTCATCCGAGACGTGGCGCGCCAGGCGGTTTCTCTTCTCTATCCTGGCAAAGAAGAATTGGCTGACCGGCTGCCAGTGGCCCCCGGGCAGAATGCCCACATTCTTTTCATCGTTGACGATCAGAACTGGAAACCTTGCTCAACCTGTGATCCGGTGACTTTGTTGCCGTCAGACGCTTTGTCCAAAATCACCTTATCGCTGTACGGGCCAAGTGCCAGCAAACAGGTGCTCCCTGATCAGATTCGACAGTTGACCTTCAGTCAGTTGCGTACCTATTTAGATGCCATTGAGGCGGGGAAAAAGGCGCCGGAGGCGATTAAACCAACTCTGAGCTGGGCAAATTGGGTTGTCCTGGCACTGTTACATGTGCCGGCGAACCTTTATCCCAACCGAGACACCGTCAGTCGCTTTTTGAGCATAGGAGCAGACCAATTACGGAACAAGCATACCTTGCTCTTTGCCTTTGACGCTCCTTATTATCTGGATGCCACCGAGATCAGCAAGCTGACTGCTTATTATGCTCTCTATGCCAAGACAGAACCATTCCAGGAGATGGCGGTACGGGCACTATTCCGAGAGTTCGTGCCGGGGGGGGCTTCTCCAGTGGATGTGCCAGCGCTTCAGTACAGCCTCAGCGCGGTGACAGAACCAGATCCAACGCAAGTACTGGCTGTCCACTTAGAATCGCCGCAAGTGCCGGCGAAGGGTGAAGGGAACACAGTTCAACTCAAGGTAGGAGATAAATTGACCGTTGCGACGGGCACCATCGTGGACCATAACGGCCACTCTGTGCCTGATGGCACACCAGTTGTCTTCCGCTTTTTCTACCCGGCGGAATCATTAGAAGCTCGTCATCAGGTTTTCACCCACGACGGCGTTGCCCGCTTGACGTTACAATTAGATCGAGGCGGCGAAATGTGGGTCAGTGTTCAGGCTCCCCCAGCGGAAATCTCCACACAGCTTTTTATCAACATCCAGGGCGGTAAGCTAACACAGGTAGAAACAGTAGTGCCTACCCCGACAGCAACGCCTACCCCGACAACGACCCCTACTACGCCGCCAACGCCAACTCCCACGCCAACGATGATGTTGCCGGTGCCACAGCCAACGCCGCCTCCAC
>WFQT01000270.1 GCA_015486895.1 Anaerolineae bacterium | reverse complement strand
GCGATAAACTCTGGGGGGGGCGTTTTAGTGAAGAGACGTCGCCCTTATTGCGCCGCTTCAACGACTCTTTGCCTTTTGACCGCAAGATGTGGCAGGCTGACATCCGCGGTAGTGTGGCTTATGCCAAGGCATTGGCCCGTGCCGGTCTTATCTCCGCCGAGGAGCAGGACCAACTGCTATCGGGATTGCAGAAAGTATGGCAAGAGTGGGCAGACGGCGTTTTTGCCGTGCAGCCTGGGGATGAAGATATCCACACCGCCGTGGAACGCCGTCTGACGGAGTTAGTAGGGTCGGTAGGAGGCAAGTTGCACACCGGCCGCAGCCGCAATGATCAAGTGGCCACCGACATGCGGCTCTACCTGCTAGCAGCCATTGACGAGCTGGAGGGAGCATTGACCCTCCTGCAAACGACGACGGTTACCGTCGCCGGGCGGGAGATTGACTTGCTGATGCCGGGTTACACCCATTTGCAACCGGCCCAGCCAGTCCGCTTCAGTCACTGGCTGCTGGCTTACTTCTGGATGTGGCAACGGGATTGGGAGCGACTGCGTGATTTGCGCCGTCGGGTGAGCGTGTTGCCACTGGGCAGTGGTGCTCTGGCCGGCACCCCCTTCTCCATCGATCGGGAGTCGTTAGCCGCTGATTTAGGCTTCGATGCTATCTCAGCAAACAGCATTGACGCTGTGTCCGATCGCGATTTTGCCATTGAGTTTCTGAGCTGGGCGGCGCTTCTGGGCGTGCACTTGAGCCGCATCGCTGAGGATTTAATCCTCTGGTCCAGCCGGGAGTTTGGCTTTGTGACGTTGTCAGATGCTTATAGCACCGGCTCTAGCCTGATGCCCCAAAAGAAGAACCCGGACTCATTGGAGCTGCTCCGGGGCAAAAGCGCCCGCCTCATCGGCAACCTCACCCAACTGCTTGTGGTGCTGAAAGGATTGCCTACTGCTTACGACAAAGACTTGCAAGAGGACAAAGAATCCCTTTTTGATAGTGTAGAGACTGTTTCCATGAGTTTAGCGGTTATGGCTGGAGTGCTGGAAACGCTGACGCTGCACCGCGAGCGCATGCGAGCTGCCTTAGCCGACGAACTGCTGGCGACCGAGTTGGCTGATTACCTGGTGCGCAAAGGCGTCCCCTTCCGGGAATCTCATCACCTCGTGGGCCAGGTTGTACGTTTGGCCGAGGAGAGGGAGCAACTGTTGAGTGTCTTGCCGTTAGCCGCATTGCAGCGCATTTCACCCTACTTCGGGGAAGATGTCGCTCAGGTGTGGGATCAGGAGGCCGCCGTGGAGCGCAAAGCGGTGACGGGTGGAACGGCTCGCGCTGCAGTGCAACAGCAATTACAACAAGCCCGCCAATTGCTGGCAGGCAGGTCGGCGACACCATGGACGTAAAAATCTGTGAGGTGGGCGTCGCGGCGTACGATCAGATCATCTCTCTCTGGCAAGAGGCGGGACTATCATACCGCCCGCATGGGCGTGACAGTCGTGAAGCTTTTGCAGCCCAGTTATCATCCGGATGCCAGCATGTTTTGGCCGCTTTTCTCCCCGGAGGTACTCAGATGGTGGGCGTGATCGTGATAACGGATGATAGTCGCAAAGGATGGCTGAACCGTATCGCCGTGGCCCCGGCGTACCGGCGACGTGGGCTTGCTAAGCAGCTTATTAGCGCGGCGGAAGCACTTCTACGAGCTAAGGGAATACGCATCTGGGCAGCACTTATTGAGGACTGGAACCAGGCTTCGCTGGCGTTGTTCCGTTCTGGAGGCTATCATGTTCACGATGATATCACCTATGTCAGCAAGCGGGAAAGCCCCGATGTGTGACGGCTGTCCTGCCGGACCAAAGGCAGTGGGTCAGCAAAATATGTTTTGCGTTACGTTCTTCACTCCTGAGCGCCGTTCAGTGTGGTCCCGTTGCTGGTGAGGTGCGGCTGCCGCTGCCGATCCAGCCACCAACTGATTAGGAAGAGCAACCCAGGCGATGTGAAGATCGCGAAGTAAGGGCCGCGGGGGAATTCACTGGCTGCTACGGCGTGCAACAGGTAAAATGCAACTAAGCTGCCGATGGCGATCAGGCCGCCAACCCCTTCCTGCCACCAGGCAATGGCTAGTCCAAGTATCACCCCAAATGGGAAGAGAGTCATTTGGCCCCACTCCCATGCTGTTAGTGCCCATGGGTCCCCTCTTTCTCCGATTACAAATGCAAGGAGCATGGCAATGCTGGACAAGCTGCCGATCCGGGCTATCCAACGCACGATCAACTCTGTGCCAGTCTGGCTGTTCTGTGAAGCATTCACAGATTGTCTCCTTCCTGCTTGTTAACCCAATTTCTCGCAGCCCTAAAGTGGCCGGGCCCACGGAATAGGGAAGACTTCATTTTCTATTATAGCATGTCTGGCGCAGGATTGGGGGACGTTCGCCCGTGGATTTGATGGAGGTAACCGCCGGCAACAGGCGGGGTGAAGTGGGGGGGGCAGCTACAGATCAATCGATATCAATAGCTTCGTTAACTCCATCTATACCCCTGGCGATTACCACATGGAACGCTCTCCTCCGAGTGCGGTTCTTGGTGTGATGCTCTTCACAAGTACGATGCGCCTATAGGGTGGTCAATGTGGCAGGGGGAAGAGGGCATATAAGGGGATGGATGAATGAGAAACCCTTGACAGCGCCGTTCTTTGCTTTATAATGAAGGAGGAGCTTCGGTGGAGTTGTACTGTCTTTCATTACGAGCAAGGAATCCCCCATAGGTAGATTATATTCAAAAGAGAAATAAGTTAGTGGTGTCTGCTGGTGGATATGGTACGTAGTGCCTGATCACAGTGTGTGGTTAGTTGTTAGTGCTTATGTACCGACATAGAGGACGCCTTTCCATGATTTGTTCTCCTGTTGTTATTGCATTCAGGAAAAGAGGAGAACCCAAGAAAGGAGGGATGATATCGTTTCTATTCTGGCAGGAACAACGGCGGTAATGCTGAGTTAACTAGCACGTTGAAAAAATCGGCAACCAAAGAAGTGTAAGGAGGAACATTATGGCTGAGATTAGCAAAGAGAAACTCCTTTGGGCGTATGAGCGGATGAGGCTCAACCGGACGTTCGAAGATCGATTACATGAATTGTTCGCTGAAGGCAAATTGCCGGGCTTCGTTCATCTGTACGCTGGCGAGGAGGCGATGGGGGCGGGTGTAATAGCCAACTTGACAGACCGAGACTATATCACCTCGACCCACCGGGGACACGGTCATTGCATTGCCAAAGGGGTTGACCTGAACTCAATGATGGCCGAGGTGTACGGTAAAGCCACCGGCGCAAACAAAGGCAAGGGTGGCTCAATGCACATTGCTGATGTGG
>WFQT01000269.1 GCA_015486895.1 Anaerolineae bacterium | reverse complement strand
GCCAATGTCATGCAACAAGCCCCCCAATTTTGCCACCTCCACATCGGCGTGCAATTCTGCCGCCAGGATAGTGGCAATCTTGGCTGTTTCGATAGCATGGTGGTACTGATTTTGGCCGTAACTGGTGCGGAACTTCAAACGGCCGATAAGCTTGATCAACCCGGCCGGCAAACCGGAGATACCCAACTCAATCAGGGCGTTTTCCCCCGCCTCTTTGATGGCCAGATCCACTTCCTGCTTTGCTCGGGAGACTTCTTTCTCGATGCGGGCAGGGTGGATGCGCCCATCGATTACCAACTTGCTCAATGCCCGCCGGGCTACTTCTCGGCGTACCGGATCAAAACTGGAAATCGTCACGGCCTCCGGAGTATCATCTACGACTAAGTCAACGCCGGTAGCTGCCTCCAATGCTCGGATGTTTCGCCCTTGCCGGCCGATAATGCGGCCTTTCATATCATCGTTAGGCAATGGTACCAGAGAAACAGTTATCTCGGATACGTGCTCGGATGCCAACCGCTCAACAGCCAGGGCAATTACCTTCCGCGCCCGCTTGTCGGCTTCCTCTATGGCTTCAGCCTCCAGTTCCCGAATCAACATGGCAGTATCATCTCTGGTAGTTTCTTCCACTCTATGGAGTAACTCCTGGCGGGCTTCTACCTGCGACATCTGGGCAATCACTTCCAGTTTTTTCCGTTGCTCCTCCTCCAGCTTGTTCACCTGGTTCAAACGTCGATCCAGGCTACTTTGTCGCTGGTTCAGCCGTTTCTCTAATTCTTCCAGCGCCTCCCGCCGGTTGTCAACGCGGTCCTGACGGTCCTGCAGGCGCTGTTCCCGCCGATCCAACTCGGCCCGGACATGTTTCGCTTCTTTTTCTGCCTCCGACCTTAACTCCAGCGCCTTATCCTTGGCCTGTACCAGTATCTGTTGCGCCGCCATCTCAGCGGAGTGCTTGATTTCCTTCGCCTGCTGGCGGGCATGCCCTACCAGCCGCTCAAAGAAATAATAGCGCCCAAAGTAACCGATGACACTACCGACCAGCAGCGCGATCAGAGGCATCATTGCCCTCCATAATAATCCATTGCCCACTTCATGCTGCATAGTTTATATCCTTCCCCTTCATGTCTTTCAATTCTCTTTAGGACGATAACCAATCGTCCGGGGGGCACAAGACTCCCGAAGTGGTGCCGTTGGAATCTGGCTTGTGTGCCCAAGTTTTAGAAGTCTCCCTGCCTTTCGAGAAGACATAAAGTATCTGCAAAAATCAGCGCCTTTCAGCGTTATCAGTGTTTCATCAAATGGTAGCTAAGCAGCTACAATACCGGCGGAATGATGTTACCGTTCATCCTCATCGGCAGTTAAAACACCTTCTTCCAGCAAGCGATTCGTAACTGACTTAATCTCATCATAGCGAAAACCACGCTGGTTCAGGAAAGCGTACAGTTTCCTCTTAAACTCCCGCTGTGAAAGCATTCGCCAGCGAGAAACCATCTTTGCAGCCGCCCGGTAGGCCTCTTCCTCCGGCGAAATTTGTGCCAGCACGGTGGCGATGATCTCTTCAGCAATGCCCTTTTGCCTCAGTTCATAGCGGAGGGCGATAATGCCTTTAGGTCGGAACCGTTGTCGGTTTTCCACCCAGAAGCGGGCGAACTCCTGATCGTCAAGATAATGTAGTTCTTCTAAACGAGCCAGCACCGCCTTTATCAAGGCTTCATCCACGTTGTGGAGGTGTAAAGAGTGAGCTACCTCATAGCAGCTACGCGGCCGGTAAGCCAGAAAGCGCATTGCTCGTTGCATAGCCAGAGAAAAGGCAGATTGCCAGCGCAAGCGCTGTACAGCTTCATCATCCAACTCCTGCCCAACTTGCAACGCCGCCGCGTCAACATCTGGCAAGCTGAAAGCAAACTCGCCATCTAAGAAAACATTGACTCGCTGCTTCTTTCGCTTCTGTGCTGTTAATGCTGTTATGGTCGCCATCGGCGCTCCTCCAGGAGCACTTTCATCCGCATCGCCTGCTTTTTTGGTGAGGCCTTTTGGAATGAAGGGCCAAGAGCACCGCGAAAAACACAGACGGGCTGGCAGCGCCACACGCTCTGTCCAGCCCGTCCGTTACGGCTCAGGGTATTTCTGCCGATCCACTAAATCGACTCAAATAATAGCGTTAGTCAATGTCACCGCTAATGAGTTGCGTTGTCCGCGCAAAACAATGTTTCACACGATTTAATAACGCTTTTCTCTTAATGACATAGGGCGCTTCCCAACTCGGGCAATGCGCGCCCCACCACCTTCACTAAGCAACCGCTTGCAAATTTGCACCACTTACTTGAGCGACGTTGATCGCCAAGCGGATTATAACACAAACTACGCAAAAAATTCCCTGAAACTACAATCGTAACAAATTGACGGGTTGGAGTGTGCCCACCCAGTAAGAACTTATTTGGTTACCACATTACTGCTCAGCTACTCTCCCGCAGAGTGAGATCGCTCGGCCTACAGGCTTGAAATTGTCGGTGACTTACACGTCAGCGGCGAGTGACCTCAAAGCCGTCGCGGGATAAACAGCGACGTGATTCTTTGAATTTTCCGGCGACGATATTGACTCCATCTCAAGACAATCCCGAACTGCATCGGCATTGCAATTCTCATAAGGCAGTAGTTATGTTTTATGTTTCCTTATCCCCCCGCACCTGTGCTGGCTCACGCCCCATTTTAGCATATGCCAATGCTCGCACCTTAGATTCAATCTCCCCTGCAGCATCTGGGTTTTCCTTCAAGAACAGCTTGACATTTTCTCGCCCTTGCCCCAAACGGGTCTCACCGTAACTATAATAAGAACCGCGTTTTTCCACGACATCGAAAGCCACTGCCGTGTCCAGTAAATCACCAGTTTTAGAAATGCCTTCGTCAAACATAATGTCAAACTCGGCGACGCGGAAAGGCGGGGCAACTTTGTTCTTGCGAACGGTCACCCGGGTGCGGTTACCGGTAATCTCGCCGCTTCTCTTGATGGCTTCAATACGACGCATATCAATGCGCACCGAGGCATAGAATTTCAAAGCCATACCACCAGATGTTGTCTCCGGGTTGCCGTAGATCACGCCGATCTTCTTGCGCAACTGGTTAGTGAAGATCATAGCCGTTTTAGATTGACTGATGGCACCGGCTAACTTGCGTAATGCCTGGCTCATCAATCGCGCCTGCAAGCCGACGTGGCTATCGCCCATTTCCCCTTCGATCTCGGCCCTGGGAACCAAAGCTGCCACCGAGTCAATCACAATCACGTCGATAGCATTAGAGCGGATCAGTGCTTCGGCAATTTCCAAAGCTTGCTCCCCTGTGTCCGGCTGGGAAACAATGAGGTCGTCTAGTGAAACGCCAATCCGTTGGGCATAAAGGGGATCTAATGCGTGCTCCACGTCGATGAAAGCACATGTTCCGCCCGCCCTCTGCCCCTCGGCAATGATATGCAAACAGAGCGTTGTCTTGCCCGATGATTCTGGACCGTAAACTTCTGTGATGCGGCCCCGGGGAATACCACCGATGCCCAAAGCTAAATCCAGGGCCAGTGAGCCGGTTGGAACCGACTCGACAGCTAAGTTCCCAGCATCGCTCAATCGCATCACGGCCCCTTCGCCAAAGCGCTTCTTCAAGCTTAGGAGTGTGGTATCTAACGCTTTCTCTTTTCCGTCCATTGTTTGTTGTCTAACCATTTTTACTTTCCCAAAGGTATCATCTCAATATCTGAGGCTAAGTGCGTGCACTCTGATTGTCCAATCATAAGCATAGCTGGACAATGGCATTCCAATTGATTGAGAAGATACTCCCAAAGCCCTGACTGGCTGGATCAATAGTCACTCTACCAGGCTGCTCATGCTACGTTTTAGCCCTCTAAATCATGTCAGTATAGTATAACAGAAAGAGTATGTTCTTGGCAATACCGGCATCATGCATTGATGGCTGTAGGGGGTGCCTCCTCCCCGGCAACTGTACCGCCGGCCATCAGTAAACCTAATTCCTCCCGGGTTGCTGCGGCAGCAGTCATCGTGGCGACAATCTTACCCTTGTACATCACCGCAATACGATCGGACAGAGCCATAATTTCGTCTAGCTCTGCCGAGACTAACAGCACGGCAGCCCCTTCATCGCGCATCTCAATCACCTTCTGATGAATGTACTCAATGGAGCCCACATCTAGGCCGCGCGTCGGTTGAGATGCCAGCAACAATGTTACCGGCCGCGAGAATTCCCGAGCCACGATGACTTTCTGCTGATTGCCGCCGGAGAGCTTTTCCGTCGGCACAAAAATACTGGGCGTGCGGATGTCAAATTGTTGCACTAGTTTCTGGGCTTGTTCTTCGATAATAGCCTCTTGCAGGACAATCCCCTTGGCAAAAGGTGGCTTATAATAAGTGCACAACATTAAATTATCCGCCACTGGGAAGGTAAGCACTAAGCCGTGCTTCCGCCTGTCTTCCGGAATGTGAGACAAACCGGTCTCAATACGCCGGCGGGGTGACTTGCGGGTCATATCCTGGTCACCAAAAATCACTTGCCCCGATACTGCCTCGCGGAGACCGCTCAATGCTTCCACCAGCTCCGTTTGCCCGTTTCCCTGGACACCAGCTATTCCTAAGATCTCTCCGGAACACACTTCCAGTGAGAGATGATCTACCACGGTAGCTCCTCGGTCGTCTTCGACTACTAAGTCTTCCACCTGCAAAACCAACTGGCCTGGGTGAGCTAACCCTTTTTCCACCTGCAAGATCACTTTCCGGCCTACCATCATTTCCGCCAGTTGCATCTCGTCAGTCTTCGCCGGAACAGTGCTACCCACCACCCGGCCCCGGCGTAGAACGGTGATGCGGTCAACAACGGCCATTACCTCTTTTAGCTTATGGGTGATAAAGACGATGGATTTACCCCGCTCTACCAGCCGTCGCATGACGATGAATAACTCCTCCACTTCTTGTGGTGTTAAAACGGCAGTGGGCTCGTCGAGAATGAGAATGTCTGCTTGGCGGTATAGCGCCTTCACGATTTCCACCCGCTGTTGGACACCGACCGGTAAATCCTTGACCAGTGCTGTTGGTTCTACCGCCAGCCCGTACTCTTTTGATAACCGCCGTATCTTTTCTTCGGCATAGCGATGGTTCACAATACCATAGCGGGAAATTTCAGCCCCTAACATAATGTTCTCCGCCACGGTGAAGACCGGCACTAACATGAAGTGCTGGTGTACCATGCCAATCCCAGCCCGAATGGACTCTGAGGGGTGGTGGGTGGTAAATCGCCGGCCTTTCACGTAAAGCTCTCCGGCGTCAGGCTGATAAAGACCGTAGAGGATGTTCATCAGCGTCGTCTTGCCGGCGCCATTTTCACCCAACAGAGCGTGAATTTCTCCTTTGCGCAGGTCAAAGTCAATATGGTCATTGGCCAGGATGCCGGGGAAATGTTTTGTGATACCACGAGCTTCCAAAACAACTTCACTGTTCACTCTTGCCTCCTCGTCCATAGCCTATTTCTCGTAAGGGATACCGTCAGAAGCCGGTGGAATTGTGTGTCCGACAATGCCGGTCAGGGCGACCATCGTTAGGAGGTAAGGCAGCATGCCGACAAATTGCGATGGAATAGGCAGGCCGAAATACTGGGCGTTAATCTGTAACGCCTGGGCCGCCCCGAAGAGTAGCGCCGCTGCCCAGGAACCGAGAGGAGTCCAGTTGCCGAAGATCATGGCCGCCAAGGCAATGAACCCACGCCCATTGGTCATCATCGGCTCAAAGCTGGGTACAGATTCCAAAGTAAAATAGGCCCCACCCAGGCCTGCAATCATCCCTCCAATGATCACGTTCATGTAGCGCATGAAATAGACACTGATGCCTACCGTGTCTGCAGCCCGGGGATGTTCCCCCACAGACCGGGTGCGTAATCCCCAAGTGGTGTGAAAAAGCACAAAATCAGTGACAAACACCAGGACAATAGCACTAATAGCAATAGGCTGTAATTCGAAAATTTTCCCAATCACCGGTATATCCGCTATGAGGGGGATATGGATTGTTGGCGTCACCCCCGGAGCGTGGGGAACGTTTCCCTCGAAGAAAAGTTGCCGGTTCAAATAGCCCGTAATGCCTACAGCCATAATGTTGATGACAGTGCCACTGATAATCTGATCTGTGTGGAAGGTTACGGATAGAACGGCATGAAACAGGCCCAATAACCCTCCGATTAGAACGGCTACAATAATGCCGATAATGATACTATGTGTATAAAGGGAGAAAATAAAGCCAAAAAAAGCAGCGGTCAACATCATCCCCTCAATGGCAATGTTTACTACCCCGGCTCGTTCACAGAATACACCGGAGAGAGCGCCTAAAGTCAATGGGGTTGCTACTTGTAGCGTCGTGGCCAACATACTTACAGCCACCAATGTCGGTGAAAGCGACCCTCCGGCGGCAGCGATAGTCAGGAGCATCAGGATAGCAATCGTGGCAACGATAAAAGCGAAGCGTCCCAGGTTCATTTAGCTAATACCTCCTCTTAAAGTCCTCAATGCCCCCAACCACGTGTCAGAACCAACTCTTCGCGCGGTGCTTTAACGTGATAAACCCAGCGCACAATAGCGTCGGCGGCAACGAAGAGGAGAATCAATGCTTGAATGACCGAGATGATATCCACCGGAACTTGCGTCAAGAACTGCATGCGCGTAGCGCCGTTGCGCATAGCCCCAAAGAGCAAAGCGGCAAGGACAACGCCCAAGGGGTGGTTTTTGCCCAATAAAGCAACGGCGATGGAGTCAAAGCCGTAGCCTACGTTGAAGCTGAATGTGTGGTAATAGTTCAACCCGGCCACCTCCACAGCACCGGCCAATCCGGCTAGTAAACCGCTTAGGCCCATGGTAAGGACCATAATCCAGGTTATATTTATACCAGCATAGCGGGAAGCGTTGGGGTTCGAGCCGACGCTGCGGATCTCAAAGCCAACTGTGGTTTTCCATAGCAGCCACCAGACCAAAATTGCCATCAACAAAGCAAGCACTACGCCCCAATGCAAGCGGTATCCGGCAAAGATACGAGGAATGCGAGCACTGGCAGTGATCTCAGGAGTCTGAGCGATGACGTTGTAAGGGCTGCGATCCTTCATGGGGCCATTGAGTAGAAAACTACTGAGCAGCAAAGCGATGTAGTTCATCATGATGGTGTTGATCACCTCATGCCCGCCGGTTTTAGCCTTAAGCCAGCCAGGGATGGCACCCCAAATGAAGCCAGCTAAAGATCCTAAACCCAATTCCAAGAAGATGTGCAGGGGCGTAGGGATATTCACACCCAGGACGCCGGGTAAAGCGTACCCTACCCAGGCACCAACGATGGCGCCTGCGGCTAACTGGCCCTCGGCCCCAATGTTGAACAGACCACCCTTGAAAGCCAGCGCTACCGCTAAGCCGGCGAAAATGTACGGTGATGACCACACTAAGGTCTCACTAAGAGCTTGTTTCGAGCCAAAAGCTCCTTCCGCCAGCCCTTGAAAAGCTAAAATCGGATTACCGCCGGCTGCATAAATGACAATAGCACCTAAAACTAAAGCTGTAAAAACGGCCAGAATCGGAATAGCGATCTCTTGGAGAAGTTGTGAGGGCAGTGACTCTTTTTGCTGGTCAGAGTCTTGCCCTTCCTGATCATTCACTGTTTGTTCTGCCATTGACTACCTCTTTGCAATAAATATTTTGGGCATGACCCAATATCACCTTAATTTCTCAGGTAGGTGCCACGGGGAGCACTGCTACCACAAAAGACGAAATTCTTGCCGCCCGGCGAGGTCAGCATTCAACGCGAAGATACGAGGATGTGCCGAGCCGACGACTATAAGTCGCTGCTATTTGCTTACGTGAGCGGAATGCGTCGCTCGTACCAGGCGTGATGTTTATTTCCGGGATAGAACGTTTGTAGAAATCCGTGTCACCTGTGAGTTATTTTCGGAGTAGATACCCCGGTGAGAAGGAAAATAAAAAATCTGCGTTCATGCGCTTAATCTGTATGAGTCTGCGTTCTATTCCGCACTTAGCTGAGTAAATACAAGAGAGATCTGGACTCTGGCGTCTCTGTTTTAGCTGCAGGAAAACACAGATTTTCATGGATTTGGGTCGAAAAGCAAGAGAAAAATCTGTGTTAGTCCGTGCAATCTGTGGTAAAGATAGTCGGGTTAAGCCTAAAATGTCATTTCCGCCAGACTCCAGGAGCGATATAAAATATGTCCGGCGTGAGCAAGGCACGCCGGACAAAGGGAGTTATTTGCACAATGGGTAGGAAAAGAGCCATTCCCTTCCCCACAACCACCTGACCTGGCTGGGCCAGAACCCCAAAAATTGACCACAGATTCATATAGATTGCACTGATTCTCTTTTTTCTATCCGTGTAATCTGTGGTTCATTCTCTTGCACCGTGTACAAGAATTTCACAGGTAAGGTACTAATACGATCAGGAAGCAGGCTTCGTCGGCGGCACATTTGTCTTAATAGTGCCGTTATCCAACCCCGTTCTGATTTCCTTCATCTTATCACGCACGGACTGCGGAACCTTGCTGTCCAGATCGTGGAACGGTGCCAAGCCAACCTTACCAACAATATTGCCACCCTTGAAGGTGCCGTCTTGAACCTTCTTGATGTTCTCAAGAACGCCCTTATCCAAAATTTTCATGGCGCTGGAGAGTAATGCTTTCCGGGCTTCCGGTACCGTGTAGTACTGGTCAGTATCCACGCCGATGGCCATCACGCCCTTCTCTGCGCAGGCGAGCAGAGCGCCGTTGCCGGTCTTGCCGCCGGCGCCGAAGATCACATCTGCACCCTTGTCAATCATAGAAAGCGCCGTGGTTTTACCCCACTCAGGATCGACAAAAGTCTTGTCGATACCGACATCATTGTGATAAACTATGTTCACCTGCACTTTGGGGTTGGTGTACTTTGCGCCGGCACGGAAGCCTTCACCAAAGCGCCACACAGGCGGCACTGTATCGGTCGCCAGGACAGCGCCGACAATGTTGGACTTTGTCATCATGCCTGCTAAGGCCCCGGCCAAGAAACCGGATTTGTCCTCTTCAAAGATCAAGCCCGCCAAGTTAGGAATGGTGGATTCCTGGAACTGATCCACACCGATGAACTTTACCTTCGGATACTTCTTGGCGGCATCGCGGGTGGACTTAGTCAGGGCAAAACCCACTGTCACCACTACATCGTAGCCATTGCTCGTGAACTGCTCGATGTTCTTCATGTAATCCTTGGGGTCAGTGGTCTCAATGTACTTGATCTCCGCTCCCAATTCTTTCTGAGCTTTCTGTACGCCGAGCCAAGATGACTGGTTAAAGCTCTTATCGTCAATCTTACCTACGTCGGTCACCAAACCAACCTTCAAGTGTTTGGCCGGAACTTTTGTTGGCGCCGCTGCTGCTTTGGTAGGCGCTGCCGTCGGCGTCGCCTTAGCACAAGCTGTCAACAACATGACCACAATCAACAACAAGCTCAGGGCAACGATCCATCGTTTCTGCATTTCCTCCTCCTCGTAGACAAATGAACTAAGAATTGACTAGACGCAACTTCAACACAACTTCCACACAATTTCAACACAACAACATAAATATTATAGTGTAGAAACAGGCAATAGGCAAAATAATCAGCAGCCGCGAATAATGGACATTTACATCAGGATGACATCCTCACTTATTTTGGTGGGCGCACGCATCTCGCCCCCCAAGAGATCATAAACAATTAGCCCAATTGGTGTCATTCATGGTAAATTCACCCCTGGTTCCGAACGATCACCAGGCAGAAAGGCCAATAATTTGGAATGGAGCTTTATGACGCTCTGCAATTGACACAAGTTGCCCACGGTGGGGAAGCGATCGGCCGGGCAGGGAACCGCCTGGTTTTTGTGCCTTACGCTTTGCCCGGCGAAGTAGTACGCGCCAAAGAAGTTGATGGCGGTGCCAAATGGGCGCGGGCTCAGCTACTGGAAGTAATGTCACCCAGCCCTGACCGCGTCGCGCCCCGCTGCCCTTACTTCGGCCCTGACGGCTGCGCCGGCTGTCAATGGCAGCATATCCACGACCGCCGGCAACCGGTGCTGAAGCGAGAAATTGTCAGTGACCAGTTGCGCCGGTTTGGCGGAGAGGTCAATCCGCCGGTGCAACCGACCCTGCGCGCTGAAAAGGTGTGGGGCTATCGCAACCAAGTCTTCTTAGCCATAGGGGAAAACGGTATTATCGGTCTGCCTCAGGGGAAAGGGAAAATGCCCTTGCCGGTGGAGACATGTCCCCTCTGGTCGCCGCCTCTGGCCGACTTAGCCGCTGCGCTTGATATCGACTTCCCTGGCTTACAAGGTGTGACCCTGCGGGTCGGGATGGTCACCGGTGATGCCATGGCAATTCTCCATGGCCGGGGCGATGTGCCGGAACTATCGTTGGACTTGCCCCTTTCCGTCACCTGGCAGCCGCCTCGGGGGACAGCGTTGCCGCTGGTGGGTAATCCCTTTGTGGAAGATGAGATCGCCGGACGGCATTTCCGCTTCTCTACTGGCAGCCCTTTCCCCGACAATAGCGAAGGCATAAGCCGTCTGATCACCGTTATGCGCGACTTGCTCCAACCGGAAGGGCACGAGCGGTTACTAAACCTTTACGGCGGCGCGGGGCTGTTCGGACTCAGCCTGAGCGATGACGTAAGCGAAGTCATGATTGTTGATCCTTCCTCGACCGCCATGGACGACGCCGAGGCCAACAGTAGCAATGTGGAAAATGTCACGCTCTACGAAGGGCAGGTCCTCGATGTACTGCAAGCGTTGCCCGGACCGGTGGAGGTTGTTCTCTTGACACCGCCGCGGCAAGGAGCCGGTCGTCAGGTTTTAGCACCAATCGGACGGCTCCGCCCACGGAAACTGCTGTACGTAGCAGAAGATGTGGCGACGTTAGCACGGGATGCCGTGTTTTGCCGGGAAATTGGATACCGACTAAAAGTGGTACAGCCGCTTGATTTAGCCCCACAGACAGCCCAGGTCACCGCCGTAGCCCTCTGGGAACGATAGCGCCCTCGCGTTGCATATCCTCCTACTTCCCTTTTATGCTATAATGCGGTAACGACGCCAGTCGTCAGCATGTTGGCCTTTTAATAGTACTGGCCATATCTTTTCAATATCCTGGGGTAGGGGCAGGTATCGCACTTGCCCAGATGGGCGACCGCAAGGGTTCGTTTCTATTTTTTGAGAACATACTACGGGCCTACAAGGAGAAAAACTTTGCCAAGACTGCTAAGCGAGCAAGCTGAGAAAATCATCACGGCGGAGAGATTGCTGCTCTTGCGCCTGCACACCCTTCTGGCTGGCTTGGAAGGTGAAGCGGCCGACTTGCAGCGTGTTCAGGATAGCATGGCGCAATTAGACCAGCTCTTTCTTTTGGTGGTGGTAGGAGAATTCAACTCCGGGAAATCAGCGTTGATCAATGCTCTTTTGGGCGAGCCGGTCCTACAGGAAGGAGTCACGCCAACAACCGCCAGTGTGCATTTGCTCCGCTACGGCAATAAACAGCAGCAGGAGCAGGGAAAAGACAACATCGTTTACGTTAGCTACCCGGCGGAGTGGCTCCACCATATAAACATCGTCGACACCCCCGGCACCAACGCTGTCCTCCGACGGCACCAGAAAATCACCGAGCAGTTCGTGCCTCGCAGCGATTTGGTGCTTTTCATCACCTCCGTGGATCGCCCTTTCACCGAAAGTGAGCGTCAATTCCTCTCCCTAATCCGGGAATGGGGTAAAAAGGTCATTTTAGTGCTCAACAAAATTGACCTGCTGCGAGACGAAACTGAGCTTGACGAGGTCATCACTTTCGTGCGCCGGGAAGCGCAACGCACGCTGGGGCTGGAACTGGAAGTTTTCCCTGTCTCCGTGCGAATGGCTCATGTTGAAGAAGTAGACTTGCCCCCCTGGCAACAAGGCCGCTTCCAGGCGTTGCGAGACCACTTGTTGCGACGCTTGGACGAGCGGCAACGGCTGCAATTGAAGCTGAGTACGCCGTTGGGTGTCGGCAGGCGTTTCCTGGATAAGTATGCTGTGCTCTTGCAAGAGCAGCAAGCCCTTTTGCGGAGCGACCAGGTGGCACTGCAGGAAATCGACCAGCATCTGACCGCTTACGAGGTAGAAATGCGCCGCGATTTCGTCTATCACTTGAGCCACGTGCAGAAAGTGCTTTACCAAATGGCGGACCGGGGTGACCGCTTCTTTGACGAATATGTGCGCCTGACCCGTTTCATTGATCTGCTGAATAGCGAGAAAGTGCGAGGAGCTTTCCAGCGTGAGGTCATGGCCGACATGGCTGCCCAGGTAGACCGGCAGGTCAGCGATTTAATCGACTGGCTGGTGGAAAAAGATTACCAGCAGTGGCAGGCGATTATGTCTTTCACTAATGAGCAAGTCAATCGCTACCAGGATCGTGTCATCGGAAGCTTGCCGGAACGGTTCACCATGAACCGGCGCCAATTGTTGGATTCCATCGGCGAGGCAGCCCGCCGTAGCATTGAGGCTTACGACAAAGATGCAGAAGCTCGCAAGCTGGCAGATGCTATCCAAATGTCATTGGCGCAAACGGCATTGGTAGAGGTGGGTGCTATCGGGCTGGGCGCGTTGCTGGTCAAAATCTTAGTAGCAACGTTGGCCGACGTCACCGGGATCGTAGCGGCCAGTGTCTTAGCCACCGCCGGCCTGTACCTGATCCCGGCCCGCCGCCGCAAGGCCAAGCGGGAATTACACCAACAAATAAGCCAGTTGGAGGAAGAATTGAGCCAAGCGTTGCAAGATGCGTTTGAGAGGGAATTGAGCAATTCCTTACAGCGTATCCGCTCCGCCGTGACCCCTTACGAGCTCTTCGTCAAACAGGAAACGAAACGCTTGCAAACGCAGGGAAAAGAGCTATCGGCGTTGCAAGAAGAAACCCAGTCCCTGGAGGAAAAGGTCCACGCTTTATGAGCACACAGTTGCCACCTATTCGCTTGCGGCCGCTAACCGTCGCCGATGCTAACACTTTGCAAGCAGTGTACAACGGAGCAGCCGATTATTTTTTGAAACTGTTGGGCCGGCGCCCAAACTTTGGAGAGGCAACACGGGACCTGCAAGCGGCGTTGATGGAAACAAACCGCTACATTATGGGCATTGAGTACGACGGCGAAATGGTGGGGATGCTGGATGTGCGCCTGCACTACCCGGAAGTGAACATCACGCAGATTGGGCTGCTGCTGTTGACACAATCATGGCGTAACCGCGGCGTTGGCACCTGGGCATTGCGCATGTTCGAGTCCTGGCTGCGCCGGGACACCTCTATCAGGCAAGTTCGGCTGAATGTTGCTGCTTCCAATCGGGAGGCACAAAGGTTTTGGCAACGGGAAGGTTACCAGTTCAGCGGTGAGACAACCCGCATTGAGCTATCCACCCACACGCCCCGTTTGCTGGTCATGATTAAAACACTCTCTGAGCTATCATAAGTCTGCTTCGAAAATAGCCACAGAAAGGCACAGAAAAGCACAGGGAGCATTTTCATCGTTATGCGGTGTGCAAACCGCTCACGATAACTGCTCCGAAAATGGCCACAGAAAAACATAGATCAAGGAAAATCATGATCTACACAATTTATGGTTCAAGTAGCCTTGCTGAGCTAAAAAACTCATTTTCGCCAGACTCCAGTAACTGGGAAGTTCCTATGCCCCTGGCAAAGAGACTTCATGCTCCCGGCGCAACTGGGTCAATGTTGCTTCTAACTGCTGCAGCCGTTCTTCCCCTAACTGCCGGGCGAGCGGCGTGTTGAAACTGGCTACAATCTTCGGCAGCAGCGCTTCCAGCCGGGTAACTTCTTTCGCCAGGAATTCCTCTTCATTGCTGCTACTTGGGGGCAACCCGGATAATGTGTGAAACATCCCTTGCAATCCAACCTTCGTCAGCTTGTCTGCGTCCCAGAGGATAGCTGCCTCCAGCGGCTCCAGGCGCTGCTCTTTGAAAAGCCCAACATGTTTGCGGATGGCGTCCGCGACCCGGGGAATCTTCTCCTGGGGAAAATCTGTTGCCCCGAGAATGTTGGGCACGGCCTCAGCGGCCAAAATACCATGCTGCTTCTCGCCTTTGTAAATGTCGTGTAGCCAGGCCGCTGCCTCTACCACTTCCAAGTCACCGCCTAACATCTCGGCCAAGCGGATGGCCGTCTTGACCACTGCCTGCACATGCTCCAGGCGGTAGTTATAAGCGAATGGCCGGGCATCGTATTGGGCCCAGTAAGCATCCATTTCCACTTGTGCCTGGCGCACCGCCAGGTTTCGTACTGTTTCTCGCCACGATTCGCCCATGGGATTTTGCCTGCGCTCCTCTACTCAATAAGCGCGGGCGAAAATCGCCACCTGATTCGTCCGCTTGCCGGTGTAGAAACAGGTTCCTTCGCCCTCCGGCTGGTCAAACGGCAAGCAGCGGATGGTCGCTTTCGTCTCTTCTTTGATGTGGGCTTCATCCTCGTTGCTGCCGGCCCAATAGACCCGGAAAAAGCCCCCTTCGCTGGCCAAATACTCTTTGAACTCGTCGTAAGACGAAACAGAATGCGTATGAGCATCCCGGAAAGCGCGAGCCGTCGACAACATAGAAGCCTGAATCTCTGTTAGCAACGATTGCACGGTGGTCGTGAGGTCAGACAGGGCAACCGTCGTCTTGCCCTCACGGGCGGGGCGATCGCGCCGCGCCAAAACGACTTTGTTGGCGGCCAGGTCGCGGGGGCCCAGCTCAATGCGCAACGGCACGCCCCGTAGCTCCCACTCGTTGAACTTGTACCCCGGCTGGTATTGCTCCCGGTCATCCACTTTGACCCTCACGCTGGCGCCTTTCAAGGCTGTGGCAATTTCCTGCGCTTTTGCTAAAATTGCTTTTCCGTCGGCAGCCTGGCGCCAGATGGGGACGATCACCACTTGGATGGGCGCCAAGCGTGGTGGCAAGCGTAGCCCCCGTTCGTCGCCATGAGCCATGATGATCGCCCCGACCATGCGGGTACTCACGCCCCAACTGGTGGTCCAGGCATACTGGAGTTGGTTATTTTGGTCCAGGAACTTGATGTCGAACGCCTTGGCGAAATTCTGACCCAAGAAATGGCTTGTTCCCGATTGCAACGCCCAGCCGTTACCCATCATTGCTTCGATGGTGTAAGAAGCCACTGCCCCGGCGAACCGCTCTCGCTCCGTCTTGATCCCTTTGATGACCGGAATGGCTGCTTCATTCTCGGCGAAATCGGCGTAAAGGTCTAAAATGCGTAACGTTTCCTCCATCGCCTCTTCCCTGGTAGCGTGGGCAGTATGCCCTTCCTGCCAGAGAAACTCGCTGGTGCGCAAGAAAAGCCGGGTGCGTAACTCCCAGCGCACCACGTTAGCCCATTGGTTGATGAGGATGGGCAGGTCACGGTAAGAACGTACCCACTTCGAGTACATGTAGCCGATAATGGTCTCGGAAGTGGGTCGCACGACCAGCGGCTCTTCCAATTCCTTGCCACCGGCATGTGTCACCACCGCCAACTCCGGGGAGAATCCCTCCACATGCTCTGCCTCTTTCTCCAAAAAGCTCATGGGGATAAACAGCGGGAAATAAGCGTTGACATGCCCGGTCTCCTTGAAACGGCGGTCTAACTGTTCTTGCACATTTTCCCAGAGGGTGTAGCCATACGGTCGGATGACCATAGTGCCTTTTACCGGCGAGTAGTCGGCTAATTCTGCCTTTAGGACGACCTCATTGTACCAACGGCTGTAATCTTCTTGCGGCGATGTAAGTCCTTTGTTACCTGCCATGAAACTTTCTCTCTCCCTCTTTCATTGATATTTTCAGCATGGTTTATTTTGCCAACCACAGAATTCGCAGATTTTGTTGTGTTTTTAATCTGTGTAATCTGTGGTAAAGATAGTCAGGTCGAGCCCAAAATGTCATTCTTGCCAGACTCCAGTATGGTGGTATCATGTTAGATTGCCATCGGAGCGTGTCTCGCGCTCATGGCGTCAGACACGCTACTGCTTCTGCTGGAGTAGTGGCTATTTGCACCAGATGGAACGCCGAGGGCCCCATTTGGGTGTATTCCCGGAAGGCATGTAATAGCTGCCGCCACGGTTCCCCTAACAAAACTAACGGCCTCGGCCGATTACCATTTATTAACAATTGATTCCAAAGCAACGTTAACTCCGCCAAAGTGCCGATGCCGCCGTGCATGGCAATAAATGCGTCCCCTTCTTGGATCATAAGGGCAATACGTTCCGGCAGTGTAGCCGTGCGGTGCTCCTCCGTTAGCCAGCGGTTGGGCGTGTGGTTCAAAGCGGTGAAGATATCGCAAGTATAACCGATGACTACCCCGCCGGCGCTGTGTCCGCCTAAACTCACCCCGGCCATGACGCCACTGTAGCCGCCGTTACCCACCGCCCAGCCATTTTCTGCCAGTAATTTGCCCAGCATGACGGCCTGGCGATACAAAGGCGTGTCTTCTGCTACCCTGGCGCCGCCAAAGACGACCGCTAACGGCTTAGTCGATGAAGTTTTCATCGCTTGCCTCTGCTCCCAATGTTTCTTTGACATCCTGCTCGCTGGCCCAGAAAGGGCTGAAATGGCGGGCGAAGTCCGTCATGGCGTCCACCATGGAGATATCTTGCCCTAGCTTGCGGGCTAAGTGATGGCGGTGTGACATGCTCCACAGGTACAAGTCAGCCTCCGTGTGCGCCGGAAAAGCACCTAAAATGTGGTAACGGCGTATGACCTCAATGATGGGCCGGTACAGATGCCTGTACCAGCCATTGGCCGCGTCCTCTATAGAAACATTGCATCCCTGGCTTAGTTCTAACAAGTAGCGGTGGGTCAAAATGTGCTTCCAGAGCGCTTTGTAGTTAGCCGGGTTGCTGACCCGGAAATCAGCCTCTGGGTGGGTTTTATCTAACGACGTCTGGGCCAGGAACTCGGCTAATGCTCCCACCGTCTCCAGGTCTTCGGCGTGCATTTTGCAAGTCAAGTTCACCCGTGGCTTGCATTCGCTGACATTGGCTTTGATGCTCTTCTGGCCGCGCTTGCGGGCTACTGAAACCCGGTGGTGACCATCTTTGACAAAATAGACTTCGCCGACTTTGTATAATTCTACGGGCTCCATGGGCACATTGGCTTGAGCCCGGCGTTCCACGGCGACCCAGCGGTCTTCCGTGTGGCTTTGCCGGGGGAAAAATGCCCGGTCGAAGTCGCCGGTCCTGTCGACGCTGCCGACAATAGCTGCAAGGGGAACGTCACGTATGCCAATATGCTGCAGCGGGCCCAAGTGCAGTCGCTTTTCCACGTCATGGAAAGAAAGAAGGCGGTTCGAACGGCCTCGGAAAAAGCCAACCAAGTCATTCAGGAAAGCTCGGCGCCGGGCGCTCCTGAACTGTTGTTTGGCATCGTAAGTCTCCGGGTCCACTTGCTCTTCCAGTGAACGTGGTGAGTCCATTAGCGCACGGTCAAGTCTTTTCTTCATCATACTCGATAATCCTGTAGGGATAGGTGTTGATCACTGTTGTCTCGAAGAACTTAGTCGTAGTAATCTCATCGTGCCGGTAAACATGCTTGTGGCCGTGGATTAAGTACTTGGGCTTAAACAATTTCATGAACCAACGAAAGCAGTGAAAACCCTGGTGCGCTAAGTCATTGCCGTCGTGAATACGCCAAGGGGGCGCATGGGTGATTAAAACGTCTAAGTAGCGGCCATACCATACCTTATTCCAGAGGAGAGCGGGTACTAACTTTAGGCACTTCCACACCATTTCCCCTTCTGTGTACTGATAGCGGGGCCGCCGATTATAACGGCGGGAGCCCTCCAGCCCGGCCAAGAGTAAATTGCCGTAGCGCACCACTTTGTCGTCTAAATTCACGCCCCCGCTGGAAGTGAAGTCCACCATTTCGTGAGTGTGTTCGCTGCTTGGAGCATGATTCCCAAACACGAAAAAACAGGGCGCGTTGGTCATACTGACAATGAAATCGATGTAATAAAGCGGCAGATCGCCGCAACTCAAAATCAGGTCAATTTTGCCAATGTGCGACTCAATTGCCGGGCTGTAAAGAAGCGATAGGACTTTATCGCTGATCGTTAAAATACGCATGGACTGCTTAACACAAGTTACTTTCCTTGATAGACGCTCCCACCTCGCGTGGCGTTCTTATTTTAGCCACAGAAAAACACAGAAGTTCACAGATTTGGTTTGGAATGTAAGAAATAATCTGTGTTAATCCGTGCAATCTGCGGTGAAAATAGCTCGGTCGAGTCTAAAACGTCATTCTTGCCAGACTCCAGTTTTACGATTGATTATAACAGAGGTAAGGAAAGTTACAAAAGCAGCAGGTAACCGGGAGTGGGAGCAGGGGGAGACAGGAATGGGATACATGGATGACTTTCTGTGGGCGTGTAGACAACACAACCAGAACCCGTGAAGGCACGGCTATTCCAGTCCGTAGGAAGCCCACTTCTCATCCACCAGGGCCCTGGTAGCTTTGTCCATCTTGGCCGGCCGGGGCCATCCGCGGGTGTAACCGTCCCGCTCGTCCTTCGCTGTGGCGTCCACGCCGATCTTGCCGCCATAGGCGAAACGGTAAGAAGCGTGATCCAGCGCGTCTACCGGCCCTTCTTGGATCATGACATCCCGGGCCCAATCCACGTTGCCCAGCACTTGCCATGCCACTTCACTTAAATCGTGCACGTTTACATCTGCGTCGACAACTACGATGCTCTTAGTCAACGACATCAGCGCCAACCCCCAGAGACCGTTGATCACTTTGCGCACCTGACCGGGGAAGCGCTTGCGCACACTGACAAGCACCAGGTTGTGGAAACCGCCCTCTGCCGGCATGTTCATGTCCACGATCTCCGGCAGGAAAAGGCGCACCAGCGGCAAGAAAAGCCGCTCTGTGGCCTTGCCCATCCAGTAGTCCTCCATTGGCGGCTTGCCAACGACAATAGCCGGGTAAATGGGCTGCCGCCGCTGAGTGATGGCCGTTACGTGCATCACAGGATAAGCGGCCACCGGCGTGTAATAGCCTGTGTGATCGCCAAAAGGCCCTTCCGGGGCTGACTCCGTCGGGTCGATGTACCCTTCGATGACGATCTCCGCCTCCGCGGGCACTTCCAGTGGTTGCGTAATTGCTTTCACCAAGGCGACCGGCTTCCCCCGCAGCCAGCCGGCCAACATGAACTCGTCAATGTCCGGCGGCAGCGGCGCTGATCCGGACCAAATCACTGCCGGATCGCCGCCCAAAGAAACGGCAACCGGCATCCGTTCCCTGCCGAGGTCAAGGGCCTGCCGCTGGTGTTCAGCCCCGCCTTTGTGCAATTGCCAATGCACCCCCAACGTGCGGCTGTCGTGCTGCTGCAACCGGTACATTCCCACATTGCGCACCCCGCTCACCGGGTCCCGGGTAATCACCGCAGGCAGCGTAATGAAGCGACCGCCGTCTTCCGGCCAGCAGTGCAAAATTGGCAATCGGTTCAAGTCCACGTCGTCGCCGGTCCAGACCATTTCCTGCACAGGCGCTTTGCGCACTAATTTTGGCTTCAACCCCACGCTACGCAAAGTGCCGAACAGTTCCAACGCTTTGCTCACCGTTGGCCCGATCCCTTTGGGCAATTCCGGGGTGATGAGTTTAGCTAAATTGTGATTCAGTTCTTCCAGCTCGTTGACGTTGAGTGCCAGCGACATGCGACGTTGAGAGCCAAACATGTTGGTGAGAACCGGGATCTCGCCGCCATCCACGTTTTCAAACAGGAGCGCTTTTGCTTTCTCGGCCGGGCCCTTGCTCACCCGGTCGGTGATCTCACTGATTTCTAAATAGCTGCTAACGGGCACTTTTACCCGTAATAGCTCTCCTTCTTTTTCCAAACGGCGAATGAACGCCCTCAGATCACGATAAGCCATTCTTTGGCCTCCTTACACGGCAAAGCGCGTCGCCCGTCTGCGGGCGGTCTCGATTTCCTGCCGTCTGTTTTCGTAACCGGCACGTCCCAACAGCGCGTACGTGGCCACTTTGCCTGCCTCCACTCCCGGCTGATCAAAAGCGTTAATGTCGTACAACTCGCCACTGTAAGCGGTAGCCACTTCCAAGGTGTAGAGAAGTTGGCCTACCGTGTAAGCGTTCAGTTCTGGCAAGATAAAGGAAGCATTGGCCCGGCCGGCCTCGGTCAAAGCGATGGTGGTGGCATCCCCTTCTGCCTGCAAGAGCTCATTGAACGAGTGCCCGCCTAAGTAGTCCACGGCGCTCTGCCCTGTTTGCCACGGGGGAATGGTCAACTCTTTGTGGAAACTACCCACCCGCAAGAACGTAACGACTTTATCGAAAGGCCCGTCAATGTATAACTGCATCTGGGAGTGCTGGTCTGTGACTCCTAGCGCTTTGACCGGCGTCTGGCCCACAAAAACATCCTCGCCGGCACGATTCTTCCGTTTAGCCAACGATTCCGCCAATAGCTGCCTGTACCAAGCGGCTACGTCTCGCAGCGCCTGGCTGTAAGGCATCATGACGCTAATTCGCTTCCCTCGCCGATAGCTGAGCCATTGCAAAACGGCGTAAAGCAAAGCCCGGTTTTGCCAGATCTCTTCGTGGCGCGTTTCTTGATCGGCTCGAGCTGCCCCGGCTAACAAAGCATCCACGTCAATCCCGGCGACGGCAGTAGGGAAGAGTCCCACCGGCGAGAGAACGGAAAAGCGCCCCCCGACGCCCTCCGGCACTACGAAGCTGCGGAAAGTTTCTCGCCTCACTAACGGGCGCAGGCTTCCCCCTTTTGCATCCGTGGTGACGATCATTTGCTTGATGTAATGATCGCCCAGTCGTTCTCGTAGCGCCTGGCGGAAGAGGAGAAACTGGCTTATGGTCTCAGCGGTGCTGCCCGACTTGGAAATGACATTGAAGCAGCTCTCCTCCGGGGCGACTACGTCGAAGAAGCCAGATAGCCAATCCGGGTCTACGTTGTCTAAGACGAAAAGCCGTGGTCCCGGCCGTTTCTCGTCCGGCAACTGGTTATGCCACGGGTGTAGCAACGCTGAGCGCAAAGCGATGGCACCGAGGGCACTGCCGCCGATGCCTATCACCACGCAGTTGTGGTAGCGGCCGGCCATTTGTCTTGCTAACGCTTTCACCTCGGCAAGGGTTTCCTTCTGGTAAGGAAGGTCAAACCAGCGTAATCCATCTCCGTGCCGGTGGTTTTGCACGCTTTGCACGATTGCCCGGCCACGAGCGGCCATGGCGTTTATCTCTTCCCGGCGAATGCCTTGCTCTTCGCCCAACTGTTCTACCATCATGTTACTGAAATCGAAAGCAATGCTCTCCATGGCATTCTCCATCGTTTCCCCCCATCGCTGAAATGGGGCCTATAGGTATATCTGGCATTGTTATCTGACTTTGTGTTTGCATTGTATCCTCTCTATCGCTGCCGGGCAAAAGGGTGTTTAGCGCGTGTCGGGAAGCCCGCCCGGAAGGCATGATCTCTTCTCTAACCTTCGCTGTGCTCGGGCTTCCGTGCGGAGAGGGGAAGGACTTGTTGCCTGCCAGCCCTACCACGCGCACGCTGCTACCAGTCTGGATAACATCCAGCTCTACCGGCGGGCAAGCGAATAAACGACCACCTTCGCCGTTATAGGGAATGTACAGTATAACAAAATGAGAGGTTGCTGAGCATTTCAAAGTAGCAACCGGTAGCGAAAGGGGCATTCTTGATGGAAGCAGAGAGCAGTTCACGGGTCAACAGTTGGACGTTATTGGTGAGCTTATTTGACCGGCCCCAATGGACCTTTGCTAAAATTGCCGAGGACAGCAAATGGCGCTGGCTTTTGCCCATTAGCATTTTCGTTATCTTCTCTTTCGTAGCGTCCTGGCTTTCCCTTCCTGCTATCATCAAGATGATGAAACAGACTACAGCTTTGCAGATGGCGCAATTGCCGCCAGAGAGCCAGGCCGGGGTGCAAAACTACGTACAAACTTTCTCACACCCGGCCGTGGTCATGACGATGACTTTAGCCGGGGTTCTAATTATGGCCCCCCTCGGCTGGCTGTTAAAGACACTGTATTTTTACTTTATGGCGCAAGTGGGCGGTACCGATACTACTTTCGGTGAGTTGTGGAGCGGAGTGCTTTGGCTCACTGTGCCGGCATCGTTACATTCCCTGCTCGGTGGCCTTTGGATCAGGTTCAGCGGCTCTATGCTGCGGGGCGATGGCTTAGCGTTCCTCTTTTCCACGGGTAACCCTGCGCAAGATGCCCGTAATCCCCTCTACGGCATGGCAGGAATGGTGAATCTATTTACGCTGTGGGAGTTAGTCCTGATTTACGCTATGCTCCG
>WFQT01000268.1 GCA_015486895.1 Anaerolineae bacterium | reverse complement strand
TGGATAGAGGACAGGAAAGTGGTTTCCATAGAGCCGAAACCGGCGATAAAGGAGTTGATAGAAGCCATGAGGTGCTGAAGACTTTCATTTCCCCTATGTGTCACGTGATGCTGTGATGCCCGTCGCTCCCGTCCGAGGAAGAGCCGACAGAAACACATTCTGTCGGCTCTTTTCGTGCGGAAATTGGGCACAAAGGCACCGTTTTGCCTCTGTTCTACCGCCGAAAACGCATCGCGGGTTGGAACTTCGCCTATGGCATCAGACCCGCGATGTCGGCTAGCCCCTGAGATTTGTAGCACAACTTTCGAGGTGCGACCGGAGTGGTGCAAGCACCCCGGTGGGGCAGAGGATGGCACGCATTGGGTAGACATAAGCGGCACACATCACCCGGCCTACGAGCGGTACACTTGGGGTAAACAGTGGTACATATTTAACAACCGAACAATGTGAAAAGAGGTTATATCGATTGCGCTCCATTTGCCGAGCTTCCAGCCTTTGGCAGAGTGAAAGTGAACGTCGAGCCTTTTCCTACAGTGCTCTCAACCCACACATGCCCGCCATGAGCTTCTACTAACTGCTTGACGATGGCCAGTCCCAGCCCTGCACCGCCGGTAGTACGCGTACGGGACCTGTCCGCCCGATAGAAGCGCTCGAAAACATAGGGCAGGTGCTCGGGGGCAATGCCAACTCCGGTGTCTCGCACGCTCACTTCAATTTCTGAACCTGCATCCCTGGCCAGCACAGTAATCTCCCCACCCGGAGGTGTGTAGGTAAGCGCATTGGTCAGCAGATTCCGGATTATCTGTCCGACCCGGCTGGGGTCCGCATCCACAGTCGGCAGGTCGGGTGGCAGATCGGTTTTTATCGTGATTCCTTTGGGAGTTGCTTGCGACTGAAGAAGGCTTACCACTTGCCCCACGAGCTCCGTCAACGCCACCGGACGGCGCACCAACTTGAGTTGTCCTGCATCCGCCAGGGCAAGTTCCTGCAGGTCGTCCACCAACCGATTCAGCAACATCACTTCCTCATGCACTGAATCGATAAGCTCCGGGCTGAGTGTCACCACCCCATCCTGCAGAGCCTCCAGGTAGCCCCGGATGTTTGACAGCGGCGTGCGCAGCTCATGGGCGACATCAGTCACCATATTGCGACGCAGTTGTTCCAATCGGGCCAACCCGTCGGCCATGGAGTTGAAAGCTTGTGCCAGCTCACCAACCTCGTCGCCGGACTGCACTTCCACCCGCTGTGTGAGGTCGCCTTTTTCCATCTTGCGGGCGGCTGCCGTCAGGGCCTCAATCGGCCCAACAATTCGGCGGGAAAGTGCCAGAGTGAAGAGCACGGCGGCCAGGCCGGCGATCAGGGCGGCTATGAGCAGTGCGCGGTTCACTGACTCCAGGAAGCTCTTTCTCTGGGGATCAATGCCCTGCCCCAGAGGGTCGGCGTAGAGGGTACCTACCGGCACACCACGATAGACAATAGGAGCGACTGGGCTGGCCCAGTTCCGACCTGCCACCTGCCCTACCAGCTTCTGGCCTGAATCGGCTACAACTCTTTGCTTTTCATCAGTCAGTACGATCCGTTCACCACTGATCTGCCCCATCTGTTCCACCAGGGATTGTACACCGTCCCAACCCTGGTTCTGATCGTAATACATGACCAGCATAGCCTCGAAACGTCTATGACGAAGCATCCCGCCGTGTTCCGTGTAACGCTGGAACTCGGTGGTGGTGGTCCTGCTGGCAAACAAGGCGACGGTCCCCACGGCGATCACTATTACAATGATCATCATCAGAAGCAGACGCAGGCGCAGGCTATGGAGCATCTTGTGCCTCGGCAAACTTGTAGCCCACCCCGTAGACCGTCTGAATGTAGACTGGCTTCCCAGGGTTCGGTTCGATTTTCTTGCGGAGATTCATCACGTGAACGTCTATGGTCCGCTCAAGTCCCTCGTAGTCGAAGCCGAAGACCCGATCCAGCAGTTCCAACCGGGTGAATGCCCGCCCCGGTTCCCGGATCAAGGTCTCTAGCAGCTTGAACTCTTTGGGCGTAAGGTAAACCGGCTCCCCTCGCACCGTCACTTCATGGCGTACAAAGTCCACGACCAGGTCGCCAGCGCGCACCTGTTCCTGCCCTTCCGATCTTTCTTCCCCTATCCGTCGCAGCACGGCACGCACGCGCGCTAGCAGTTCCCGAGGGCTGAAAGGTTTGGTTACGTAATCATCGGCTCCCAAGTCAAGCCCCAACAGTTTGTCATCCTCGGTGGACTTCGCAGTTAGCATGATGATTGGAACCTTGGATTCCGTCCGCAAGATGCGGCATACATCCAAACCATTTACTTCCGGCAGCATCAGGTCCAGCACAATGAGGTCTGGACGCTTCTGACGGGTCAGTTCCAGCGCCCGTCGGCCGTCATAGGCGACCAGCGTCCGATACCCGTCCTTTTCCAGGTAAAGCCTGATCAGGTCCACCGTCTTCTTATCGTCATCAACTATCAGTATCTTGCGATTCGCCATTCCCTCTGCTACTATGTATCGATCTCCGTGCAGCAAACACACGAATTGGAGCGCTCCGACGATCGGGCACCAATCTCTCTCCATTATAGCAAATGTTGTGAAGATTGTGTGCAGAAAGAATGAAGTTACAATGAAGATGAAGTGGACGCCGCAATGGAAGGCCCTCTACCGAGGCGTCGCAAGATGGCGCGGACGCGCGCCACAATTTCGCCACTGCCGATAGGGCCTACCTGGCAAT
The DNA here is from genome assembly GCA_015486895.1 of Anaerolineae bacterium. Taxonomy (GTDB): domain Bacteria; phylum Chloroflexota; class Anaerolineae; order JAADDB01; family JAADDB01; genus S014-12. The sequence continues at coordinate 2,097 of WFQT01000268.1, read as the reverse complement.
CATCCACTCCGGAAGAAAAAGCATCCAACACCCATTCCTCATCGGCCTCAGGAACCAAGGCCAGGATGGGCGCTGGCGAGGCTCGGCGCAGAGAGCGGTAGAAGGTCAGACTGGTTGCACCTCCCACAATGAGAAGTATCGGACGCATGAGCCTCAATGACTCAACAGCGACACCTCCCCTAACGACCCGTACCTCGTAGCCAGTCAGTTCAATCTGAATCGGCAACGCTCCGCACGTCCACCCTTCGACCTCAATAATTAGGATAACGCCGTTTGGGCGAGGTGGGTGTTCCCGTAACGCCGGTTCCAGTGCTTGCACGGCAGACGACGCACGTGGCCGGAGTAGCTTTCCCAGTCGCTCGCGCACCCAGACTGGCAGGTTTCGTATCATCGCCTCACCCATCCAGGACGAGGGGACAAGGCCGTAGGCCCCCGCCCCCTCACTGGCGCAGCCGGCCTTCCTCAGCCGACTGCAACGTAAACCAACCGTGGTCTCTCTACCGCGAGGAAGAGCTGGGTGCCACGGATGGTGCCCAAGTTGGAGCAAAGCCGTTCCTATGGAACTGTGGTCCCCTACCAACGGAACCGCACCCACCACGGCCGAAGCCATGACCTCTCGGCAAGAAGCCCTGCTCCAGCCCCTGGAGAATCCAGTCGGCCTGGGCCTGAGTGATTCGGCCCTCCTTGACGGCTTCCTCGATATTGGCTTTCATCGCCTCGACCCGAGCAGCATTCATCGCATCGTACACTTTCTGTAGTTCAACATTCTGTGCCTTGGCAATGTCGGCCAAACTTTTACCAGCGTGCAACTCTTCAAAAAGTTGCTCCGGACTCAGGCCGAGGGCCTTGGCTGCAGCGTCGAAGACAGCCGATGAACCTCCGCCCCAGAGCCCGAAACCAGGCCCACCGCTCCGGAAGCCGAAGCCATGCCCTCCACCATTCCAACTGTGTGGAGCTTCTGGCGTCGGGGTGGCACCCTGTGCAAAAGTGGGAACCACCAATACCAGACCCACCAACGCTGCTACCAGCACCAGAGTACCAACCAGCATTTTCCCTTTGTTCATGATGTGTGCCTCCTCATTGTTGATGTTCTCGATTGGCCATTAGCCAATCGGCACGCTTATCATAGCAAGAAACCATAAAGATCTGATGAAAAACCCGTCAGGATGTGGTCAAGAGTCACGGTTATGGCCAGTAGAGAGCCTATATTGGCGTCTTGTCCCGCGGCAGGGCTACAAGTAACATTGACGCTCAACTATTCAGGGGCGTTCCTCACCGGGGAGATCGCTGGGTACGCAGAGAGAAAACAAAGGAGAGCCGGATAGGCTACCTCGAGCTAACGTAACATTTGTGCAACCAGTCGCGGGAGCACAAAAAACGGCCTTTTTTGGTGAGATTTTCTGTTGTCCGGCGGGGCAGTGCTAAGAGGCAGACGAAGCACTTTGCCCGCAAAGGCGCTCCAATCGGTAAACCTTAACAACTTACCTTCTGAACTCTGGCTGATATGGGCGGAGACATGGGCGCCAACACGGGCCTGGCGCTTGATGCTCAACTTATGCACATCCAGCACTTGGTCTTTGTCCAGCGGATGGGCTGCCCGGCTGATGTCTTGCAAGTGGGGCAGCCCCGCCAGGATGGCCACCAGAAACTCCATCACTTTGGCCTGGCGGCTGTGTTTGTAGAGCTTTTGTTTCAGGGAAACGCGCTGGAGTTGCTGGGGCAACCCGATGTGTGTCAATGTGCACCCCAAGTGTGCTTGGTGAATCTCTTCTCGTATCATTGTTCCCAAATCGTGTCGTTGTGGCAAGCCGAACAGATGGGTCAGATAGAATATCACTCCAGAAGTACTATGCGGAACACTGAGGTGAAGGGTGGGGGTATATGTCACGTGATGCTGTGATGCCCGTCGCTCCCGCTCTGACAAAATGTCAGGAGGGGAAGGAACGCAAGCGAGGGTCTAATCGCAACCAGCTTGTGTCCCCGAACATAGGCTGCTTCGAGGGCTAGTCGAAGCAGCCTCTTTTTTTCTGTGAATGTGCTTGCTGCTTCCCACTCCCGGTCGAAATTCTCTATCGTTCGACCTAACAACATTATAGC
>WFQT01000267.1 GCA_015486895.1 Anaerolineae bacterium | reverse complement strand
GTCAATGTGCGCGGACTGGACACTCAGCTCGCCTCAGTGACGTTTGCGGTCATCGTCATTGGTTCAGCCATTTCCAGCGTTCTCGGAGGATTTTTAGGCGATTGGGCAGACAAGAGAAACCCGAGATACGGCCGCACCGTAATCGGTCTCATCTCCGTCATTAGCGGCATTCCCCTGACATACATCCTCTTCACGCAAACGACCGATTGGCCCCTCTGGGCGCTCATAGGATTCGGCTTTTTCACAGCACTGTTCCTCAGTTGGGCGGGAAAGGGCGCCAAAGAGCCGATGATGCAAGCTGCAACACCGCCTGAGCTACGAGCCACGGCTTTCAGCATTGACATGTTTGCCGAAAGTGGCTTTGCAGCCATTGCCGCTTATATTGCTGGCTGGCTGGCCGATAGCATTGGCCTGACCAACGCCATGCTATGGACAGTTCCTTTCCCCTGGCTTATCACGGCCTTGGTTTTCGGCCTATTCTTCCGCTACTATCCCCGCGACGCGGCCAAACTACATGCTTTGATGGCCGCACGAGCGCAAGAGATTGCAGGTGAATTAACATGATCTACCCACAGTTTCCCCTAGATTTCTACTTTGGCACAGCCACTTCCGCTTACCAGATCGAAGGCGCGTGGGACGAAGAGGGCAAAGGTCCATCCATCTGGGATACGTTTGCGCACACGCCGGGCAAGATTCACGCCGGTGAGACAGGCGACATAGCATGCAACACTTACCACGATTATCAAACCGACATCGACATCATGGCCAAGTTGGGGCTGAACGCTTACCGCTTTTCGGTAGCCTGGACGCGAGTATTGCCTCAGGGCAAAGGAGCAATAAACCAGAAAGGCCTGGATTATTACAACCGCCTGGTGGATGCGTTGCTGGACAAGGGCATCACACCTTTCCTCACGCTGTTCCATTGGGACATGCCCCAGGCATTGCAGGATAAATTTGGCGGTTTCGCCAGGCGAGAAACGGCCGGCTACTTCGCCGACTACGCCGAACTCGTGGTTAAATCCCTGGGCGACCGGGTGAAACATTGGATCACTCTCAATGAACCCTGGGAACACGCGGCTCTGGGGTATCTCCTGGGCGAACACGCGCCGGGCAAGCGCAACCCCTGGACTTATCTCAAGGTAGCCCATCACCAACTGCTGGGGCACGGCTTAGCCGTACAGCGCATCAAGTCGCAATATCCAGATGCCCAGGTAGGGATCACCCTCAGCTTAATGCCAATCTTTCCAGAGACAAGTAGCGAAAAGGATCGAGAAGCGGCAATAATCGGCGATCAGTTCATGAATAGCTTCTTCTTAGACGCCGTCTTCAAAGGCAAATATCCCGAGCCCCTATGGAGCCGGACCAAGTTCTTTCACCCAAAGGTGCTTCCGGGCGATATGGAAACTATCTCCCACCCGTTTGATTTCTTGGGGGTTAATTATTATAGCCGCGCATTTTTCCACCATGCCTGGTACGTGCCTTTCCTCAAAATATGGAGCGCCGCCAATTTATCGGCCGAGAAGGAATTCGTTAAAGACGGGGTACAATACACCAGCATGGGCTGGGAAGTCTACCCCCGGGGGATGTACGATGTGCTCATGCTAATCAAGAATGAATACGATAATCCGCTGATATACATCACAGAAAACGGGGCAGCATACACCGACATTGTGGAGAATAGCCACGTCCACGATCCTCTACGTCAGAAGTATCTTGAACAACACACGGCGGAAGTGGCAAAAGCCATCCGTGACGGAGCCAACGTCAAAGGCTATTTCATCTGGACGCTTATAGATAACTTTGAATGGGCTACCGGCTTCAGCAAACGGTTCGGTCTGGTCTACGTGGACTATGCCACCCAGGAACGCATCATTAAGGATAGCGGTTACTGGGTGCGCGAGTTAATCAAAAGCCAGGAGAATTAGCCACCAATAGGTGTAAACAAACGCCAAAGCCCCAAGCGTTCCCACCTGGGCCTTGTCGTTGACATGTCTCCTCATGCAATCCGGCCCTACCTGCTCAAAGGCTCAGGAAATACACTCAAGTCGCTCTTGTGGAGGCAACAAGCTTCTACATTTCAAGAAATGTCGTGACGCAGATAGGCAGGCACCCACTCAGGCGATACATTATCGCCCTCTTCAGGCTCTCGCAACGGCAACCAGCGCACACCCGGAGGAGATGCAGACGTACCACGATCTTCGCCGGTACCATCATTGCCATAGCTAAAGCCGGTAGCAATGACGGTAATAGAAATCTCATCCCGCATTTCAGGATTGATCACAGCACCGAAGATAATATTGGCATCCTGATGCGCCGAGCGCCGTATGAGTTCTGCCGCTTCATTGATCTCATAAAGGCTAAGATCATCCCCTCCAGTAACATTGAAGAGAATGCCATGTGCCCCATCAATGCTAACATCCAACAGTGTACTGTGAACCGCTTGTTGGGCAGCCTCCACAGCGCGGTTATCTCCTTTGGCCCGGCCAATGGACATTAACGCCGCTCCGCCCTCACTCATAATAGAGCGCACATCGGCGAAATCCAGGTTAATCAACCCCGGCACCGTAATCAACTCGGAAATACCTTGAATGCCCTGTCGTAGCACATCATCCGCTACGGAGAAAGCGGACTGAATCGATGCTTTTTTATCCACGATCTGCAGCAAGCGGTCGTTTGGAATGACAATCAACGTGTCCACCTCCTGCTGTAGCTCCTGAATCCCTTTCTCCGCCACCATCCGCCGTCGGTTCCCTTCAAACGTAAAGGGTTTTGTCACGACTCCAATGGTCAGCGCACCGACCGATTTGGCTAACTTTGCCACAAGCGGAGAAGCGCCAGTGCCGGTCCCACCACCGATACCGGCAGTAATGAACACCATGTCGGCACCTTCGATAATGCTCTTCAGTTCGTCGATAGATTCCTCTGCTGCCTTCCTACCAATTTCTGGATCACCACCAGAGCCCAACCCCTTGGTTAACTTGTCACCAATGCGAATGCGCAGCGGTGATTTGGAAAGCAACAATGCCTGGCTATCGGTGTTCACAGCGACGAATTCTACGCCGTGGATGCCGGCCTCAATCATGCGATCAACCGCATTAGAGCCAGCGCCCCCCATGCCTACCACTTTAATCTTAGCACCGCTGTCGGCAAACGTTTCCTGATGTTGCTGTTTGCTCCGGGAAGCCATTGTCTGCTTACTCCTTTCCCTCCTGCCTGTCGCCTCTTCCTCCCAACCTTCCGGTTCCGCGTCCACTTTATTGTTCTCGCCCAAATCGACCTTGTCTGTCACTTTACTTCCCTTTTCCTCAGCTCGTGTAGAACGCATTGTACCCTCTGCCAAGTCAAAAGAATAAGTCATCATTGCTTTAGGCAATTCCTGCTTAGCCATTGCGTCCCCCAACACCAATCAACCGGTCACAAACAACCCGCATACAGTTGGCCCTTACCACCTTAGCCTTCACCTTTTGGGAAAAGTCGTTTTCCGAAATCTAAAAAACGGTGAAAAACGCCGGTGCCATCTCCAAACCCACGACTTGCCACATCACTGGGGAAAAAGAAGGGAGGCTCGACCGCCAGCAACAGCAAACCCAGCGCAGTAGCATATTCGGGCAATTTCATCTCTGGCGGTAAGTCAATGAACGAGCCGATTTCACCAGGCAAACCGACCCGCACCGGTAATCTAAGCATCCGGCGAGTCAAGTCGGCGAAGCCGTCTAGTTGTACCGTCCCGCCGGCCAAAACGATGCCGGCAGTCAACAGATTATCATAGCCCAT
>WFQT01000266.1 GCA_015486895.1 Anaerolineae bacterium | reverse complement strand
TTAACTCCCGTGCCTCCTGGTCAGAGTACCCCTCTGTCATCAGCCGTTCATACGTTTCCCGGGTTTCCGGTCGAGTTTGATCCCGCAACTGGTTGTCAACCACCTCCAGAAGGGTTTCTTTCAGTATCTTGCCTGACTCTTCCACGATTCGCAATCCCCTCTGAAGTTTTGTCTTTGCTTCACCTGAGCTATCTCTGTGGTTCTGAGGCCGCCCAACTCGTAATTATGCCGCAAGATCGCGGCTATGTCCCCTACAACACGGCAATAATACCGCCTAATCCCAAGATCATATGCGACACACTAGCCGCCGTTTAATAAGCCTCCGCGCCGTTCTTGCCGCGTATCCACCTTGAGAGGAGAATTATTCTTCACTATACTTCATTTCGGTAAGGTTGCCCTTTCGTGTGAGGCCAGTTCCTGGGCAAAGAACGTTGTCACACAGGGATTACATGACAAATATAACATGCCCAATGGAGGTCGTCAAATTACATGAAGATTTTCCATCCCCACCGAAGAAGCCTATGTCGCCTGGATAAAACGCTTCATCCTATTCCATAACAGGCAATACCCCAAAGATATGGGGCCGGCGGAAATCGAACAATTCCCCACCCACCTGGCTGTGGACTTAGATGTCGCGGCTTCCACGCAAAACCAGGCCCTCCAAGCTATCCTCTTTCTCTACCGCGAAGTTTTCCACTACCCCAGAGTGCCGTTCAGCGGGCCGTCCGCAGGGCCGCCAGCTTGGCCGGCAGCGACTCTAACTCTCAAAGAGGAAGTCACTAATCCCGAGCTCCCAGCCGGGAATGCATCGCCCATACCTCGGCTGCTAAACGGCCTATCACGTCAACCGCAGGTTCAGCCAGCGACAAGCCTCATCACTTCCGGGAAAAGATGTCTGTTAGTAGAAATGGCATCGCCGCCGTGAATGGTAGCCACGCCACGCCAGTCGGTGAACGTACCGCCGGCTTCCTGCAGAATGGGCAAAAGCGGCGCACTATCCCAGCTCTCCATGACCGGGTCCAACATCACTTCCGCCCGGCCGGTGGCGACCAAGATATGACCATAAGCATCACCCCAAGTGCGATGCTCAGCAACGCGATCAACCAGACGGCGGTAAGCATCATTTTTCCCCTGGGAGGCAAAGGACTCGGTGTCCGTTGCCAACAACAAGCTCCGTTCCAGGTTTTCCTGAGGCGAAACATGTGCCCGGCGGCCGTTCCAATAGCACCCCATCCCATTGGCCGCCCAAACCATTTCATCTAAAGCGGGGAAATAAGCAACACCAACACTGGGCTTACCACTAACCTCCAGGCCAATTAGCACGGCATAAAGCGGCACACCATGGACGAAAGAGCGAGTACCATCAATAGGATCAATAATCCAGCGATATGGGGCTGTGCCCCCAACACTACCGAATTCCTCCCCCAGCAGAGCGTGATCGGGAAAGCGCTCGCCGACCAGGTTCCGCAATAACGTTTCAGCCCGGCGGTCAGCAATGGTCACCGGACTGTGATCCTCTTTATACTCTACGGTCAAGCACGTTTGAAAATAAGCCAACGTGAGACGTCCAGCTTGCCAGGCTGCATCAACGGCAAAATCCACCAATGTGGACAAGGATGGTCCTTCCATTTTCCTCTCCCCGATCTGACAAGATTTCCGAAATCCCCAAAAGAACGCAAGAGCACAAATGGGCACAAAGATCAGTATACAACTGAAGTCTAGCGGAAATGACGTTTTAGGCTCGATCAGGCTATCTTCACCACAGACTGCACGGATTAACACAGATTCTTTCCCTTGCTTTTCGACCTAAATCTGTGAAGCTCGGTGTTTTTCTGTGGTTAAAATAAAAACGCCAGAGTCCAGTATACAAGAACTTCACTACTTTAGCTTTGCGCTCCAGACTTTCACACCCGGGCTGGGAGAATCACTTCTACCGGCCCATCTTTACATGCCAACCAGCCATCCTTGCCGACAGCACAACTCCCGCAGACACCAAACCCACAGCGTATGTAGCTTTCCCAACTCAACTGGCAGGCAATGTTGCGCTCCTGGCAAAGAGAACGCAGCGCCTCCAACATCGGCTTAGGTCCGCAGGCATAAACCGTAGCCGTGGGCAACCGTTCCAGCAGCGGCAAAAGTGCTACCGTAACGAAACCATGCTGTCCGGCGCTGCCATCGTCAGTAGTCACATGCAGATGCACCCCTGCTGCCCGAAACTTCTCACGAAAGAGCAAATCTCGGGCAGTACGAGCACCGATGATGATATGACGCTCTCGACCATCTCCCAAACGGCGAGCCAAAAAGTGCAGCGGCGAAACCCCGTAACCACCGGCGACGCCGATCATCGGGCCGCTTTGTGGTTGATAGCCGTGGCCCAGAGGTCCGCGTACCCAGACGGTATCCCCAGAAGAGAGCGTGTGCATCTGACGGGAAAAGCGCCCCACAGCGGCAACGCTTATTTGCACCGGGTCATTGCTCAACAAGCTAAACGGCTTTTCATCAACACCAGGCAGCCAAGCCATAAGGAACTGGCCCGGGTACGCCTCCGGCCAGTGTACATCCAGTGTAAACGTCTTGGTGCGGTAGTTCTCATTTTCCAGACGAACGATGTGAGCAACCTGTGGCAAAGAGAGTGCTTTGTCGTCAAGATGTAACATGAGCTATCCCTCTGGCATCATCCGGCGAAGTGTAGCCCAGCTCTGCCAAAAGTGCATCCAACTCCGTGGCAATGGTGCCCAGCGCTTCTAATCCCCGACTTCGCACCGCGCTCCCCACGCCCACCAACGTCGCCCCAGCCATGATCATCTCCAGCGCGTCTGCACCCGTGCTCACACCACCAATGCCGATGATAGGCACATTAACCGCTTCGTAAAGCTTGTAGACAGCCAGTACTGCCAGCGGCCTAATGGCCGGGCCGGAGATCCCTCCTTCCAGATTGGCTAGAATTGGCCGGCCGGCATGAATATCAATCAACATGCCGGCAACACTGTTAATGGCAGCAATCGCATCAGCACCGGCCATCTCAACAGCAGCTCCAATTTCGGCAATATCGGTCACATTCGGGGATAGTTTCACAATGATGGGGATCTCGGTAGCCTTTTTGACGGCAGCAGTGACCTGAGCTGCACTCTCCGGCTCCAAAGCAAACGGCTTCCCCAACTCGTGGCCAACATTTGGGCAGGAAATATTTACTTCGATGAGATCCGGTGCCGCCCGGCCGACCGTCTCGGCAGCAAAAGCAAACCCAGCCACCGTCTCGGCAAAAATACTGGCGATCAAAGGCACGCCTAACCGTTGCAATTCTGCTTTCGCTGCCCGCAAAATAGGGGCCTCCGCTGCCACGCCCGGGTTTGCCAGCCCCACGGCGTTGATCAAGCCGTAGCCCCAGTCGAGCACGGTTGGATTCGGATGGCGAGTTCTATGGCGCGGGCTGGCGGATTTACTGGTCACCCCGCCGGCACCAGAACGGGCGACTCGCACCAATAACCCCGCTTCAGTACCTAAGATGCCAGAAGCCAAAACAATGGGATTGGGAAAATACACACCGCAGCAATCGCTTTGTAAGGTCAAAGTTCACTCCTGAAAGAGATCTCGCATCTGCGCCGCGGTAATATGTCCTGCCTCCACG
>WFQT01000265.1 GCA_015486895.1 Anaerolineae bacterium | reverse complement strand
GTGCGACGGCGCCAGTGGTACACAACGTACGGCCCGATGTGCAGCATCGGCACTGCAATAAGTATGCGCACTTTATCCGCCTCCTGCTCTAGCGTGAAGGGCAAAGGGCGGTTGGTAATCTGCCCAAAGAGCTCACGGAAAAAGCGCGGTTGGGGGAAACTTTCTAGCGCTGTGGCGGCTTGACGCAAATGCGGCAGTTCCTGTTGGTAACAGGAGCTGTATACCTTTTCCCAAAAACGGCGCAACCCATGGCAAAACTGTTCTTTGTGGCGCTCCGGATGCTGCAAGAGCATAATGGCGTTATCTATATCTGGCGGCGGAAAGTTATTGTCTTGTAGATATCGGGTCACGGTTTGGGCATCATCCACAGAGATTGCCGCTGTTTTTGAGCGGTTTAAGGCTTGATGCAGCCATTGGCTCCACTGGTTGATGGGTGTTTGCGTCAATGCGTCAATGAAAGTGTCCGCCGGCCCGGATAGGATCTCCTTAGGGGTGTGCGCCACGATCTGTTCCACGAAGCGGTACACCCCGGCCGTGGCCGTGAAAGTATCGCGGATTTCTTGCCAGGCATCTTCGCCCAGTTGATGGCGCGCTTCCATGAGCCAGGGGTCCATTCCTTCGTATAGCGGAGCGATGATCAGTAGGCCGGCGTTACCGAGCAGAAGCAGTGGTTGGCTGTAGGCGGTGCGTAATTTTATCGGTTGTGGCGGTGCAACGAATCCCGGCATGGCTATTGCTACCTCCATTGAACATCAACTGCGAATGAATAATTGTTTTGACGCAGAACCGCGGCGTATTTGGCTCCGGAATAACACGGAGCGGTGGTCAACTTTTGACCACCGGCGCCAGGCGCCCCGCACGTACTACCTGCTACCGATCAGGCCCCATTTTCAGCCGCTGTTTTGCGCCCCGGGCTCCTGCCAATGCCTCGACCTGCCTTATAATGATATAATCATATCATCATAAGACGATTCTGTCAAAAGCTCTGGTGCAGGGCATAGTGACTCAAAGTCATCGCTACAGGCTGCCAAGTGTAAGGGCTTGAGCAGTTACTCTTTTTGGCAGGGTTCAAAAGAGCTGTTCCCCATCTTGACAAATCTACTGAGACGTCGCGGTTGATTAGGCCACGGAATGACACAGAATTACGCGGGAAATTATTGTCTTGAGCCTTTTCTGTGCCTTCCCTGGCCCAACCGCAATCCCATCCCTATTTTGCCGCCAGGGGCCATGGCCGGCAGTGCCTGGCACCTGCGTTACCTACAGATAAAGGTATGTTAAGTGAGTGTCCAGAAATAATCTTCCGTTAAGGGTTTAACTTCTCGCAGAAGTTGAGCTTTTAGACGACTACCAAGCGCGCTTTTTTGCCGAAATTCGATGCTTTGCCCCTTGACAAAAGGAAAGTCATAGATTATAATGTGAGTAAGTTCATGTTATTTGGATCCTTTAGCCTTAAATAGAGATTTAATGTGTTAACTATCAGCCGTGAAACAGATTATGCTTCCCGCATCATTTTACATTTGGCTTTAATGCCGCCCGGCAGCCGCACGACGGCAGACGAGATTGCTAAACGTCGCTTAGTGCCGCGAACGCTTATCCGCCGGCTGGTCACTCGCCTTCGTCAAGGCGGTTTGCTGTTAACCACAAGAGGACGTGGCGGTGGCATAACATTGGCCAGACCTCCTGCCGAGATATCTCTTCTCGACGTCGTGCAGGTCATAGAGGGGCCACTCGCTCTCAACATTTGCACCAATGATCCTTCTGCTTGTCCGTTGACGTCGGTGTGTCCGGTACACGACACGTGGGTTGAAACCCAACAAATGCTCACCGAACAACTGCAAAAGGCAACTTTTGAAAAGCTGAGCCAACATGAGAGGGAAAAGCGCCAGCACCATAAAGAGAGCGCGACAAACGTTACATCGGTCTCGGTACCAGGCTAAAACAACGTGCTTGTTGTTATGGTCTGATGCGTGTGTGATGAAAGGAGGTGGTTGATTTCTAACTAGACTCTGGCGTTTTTGTTTTGGCCACAGGAAAATACAGATTTGGTTCGAAAAGCAAAGGAAAATCCGTGCCATCCTGGGTAAAGATAGCTCTGTTGAACCCAAAACATCATTTTCGCCAGACTCCAGTTTCTAATTAGAAAATAGCCGTGGAAAAGTGTGAGGAATAGAAAAATCGTAACTGCTCATCCTGGAGCAAATAGAACGCAGATACCGCAGATTTCACGCTGGTACCCGCAGATAAAGCAAATAAACCGGAAACGATCGGTGAGAATCAGCATGTATCAGTGTCATCAGTGTTCAGTTGTTGGGGAGGCTGAGTCGTAACGAAAAACCTTGCACTTTCGTTATGAGAAGTTCTTATCGTTCCGCAGCGTGAATGTTCTTGCAGCGCTGCGAGAAATCATTTTCGTTTTGGAGGTTGACTATGAATGAGGTAGTTGTGTCATTGGGACGTTGGCAATTCGCCGTATTGACTATTTACCACTTTTTCTTTGTGCCGTTGACCCTTGGCCTTTCTATTTTTGTGGCTATCATGGAAACAAAGTATGTCACCAGTAGCAATGAGCTGTACAAAAGGATGGCAAAATTTTGGGGGAAACTCTTCCTTATTAACTTTGCCATTGGCGTGGTTACTGGCCTTGTCCAGGAATTTCAGTTTGGCATGGCGTGGTCAGGGTATTCCCGTTTTATGGGGGATGTTTTCGGTGCGCCCTTAGCCATAGAAGCATTGCTGGCTTTTTACATCGAATCTACATTCTTAGGTGTTTGGATATTTGGCTGGGACAAACTGCCCAAAAAATTGCACGCGGCGATGATTTGGCTGGTGGCTATTGGCTCTAATCTTTCTGCCTGGTGGATTCTGGTAGCCAATTCGTTTATGCAAGAGCCTGCTGGTTATGTTATCAGAAATGGGCGGGCTGAAATGACTAATTTCCTGGCCGTTGCCGCCAACACCCACGTGTTGTACCAATTTCCGCATGTGTTCACAGCCGGCTTAGCTACGGCCGGCTTTGTGGTCTTAGCTGTAAGTGCTTACCGGTTGTTGCAAGGCCCGGCCGGCGATCGGCATTTCTTCCAGGTTTCCTTCCGCTGGGCGGCGACGTATGCGCTTATCGGTTCG
>WFQT01000264.1 GCA_015486895.1 Anaerolineae bacterium | reverse complement strand
CTGGAGAGGGGTATAGGCGGATAGCCTTCATGCTGATCGATGCGGGTACTGTGGCCGTTAGCCCCAGCAGTGTCTATCGGGTACTGAGTGCCGGGGGCTATTTGCGCCGATGGGAACCTGGGGATTCCAAAAAGGGACAGGGATTCAAAGGGCCTAAAAGACCTCATGAGCATTGGCATATCGACATCTCCTATCTCAACATACGGGGCACCTTCTATTACCTGTGTAGCATCCTTGATGGGTATAGCCGGTATCTCATTCACTGGGAGATTCGAGAAGCCATGACCGAGGCAGACATTGAGATTATCCTTCAGAGGGCGCAGGAGAAATATCCTGATAAAAAGCCGAGGGTCATATCAGACAATGGTCCTCAATTCATTGCCAGGGATTTCAAGGAATACATCAGGGAAAGTGGGATGGAACACGTCAGGACCTCTCCCTATTATCCCCAGAGCAACGGCAAGATTGAGCGGTGGCATCAGAATCTGAAGAGGGAATGTATCGGGCCCAGATGTTCGCTCAGCCTTGAGGATGCCAGAAGGATCGTGAGTGAGTTTGTGATGCATTACAACACAAAGCGTCTTCACAGTGCCATTGGGTATATCACACCGCAAGACAAGCTTAATGGCAGGGAAGAAGAGATCTTTGCTGAAAGGGCTCGCCGACTTCAGGAGGCCCGGGAAGCCCGGAAGGCCCAGTGGAAAGCACAGAAGGCGGCTTGAAAGGGGGTAGGATCGTGCAGTATGCAAGGGAGCACAAGAGAAAGGAACCCATGGATTCTGTCAGATTCACAAGGGGATATCTGCCTGTGAATCTGACAGAATGCCAAGCGAGAGGAGCGGAGCGCGGCAGGCATAAGTCACTTCGTTTATCCCCGCTTGAGAGGGTATTGTAATGGGAGAAGGTGTAGCTTATTTTTAACCGGCGTTCTCCATTTCCGTCTGAAGCAAGACAGAAAACCCATTCAAACGTGAACAAGTAAGGTCCAACGGGTTAAAGAGGTTGATTCTTAACCGATGTTCTGTTAATGATCGGGCTCGCGAGATCTTAGAGTATGTCGAAAAAATAACGGGTAAATTATGTGCGGAATAATTGGTGTTGGCGCTTCAACTTCACAAGTTAGCCGTGCTTGGTTGTCTATTGCCCGTGGCGCCATGATTCATCGCGGTCCGGACGATGCGGGGGAATGGTGGTCAGAGGATGGCCGAGTTGTGCTGGCCCATCGACGATTATCAATTATGGATTTGTCGCCGGCTGGTCATCGGCCGATGCATTTGGATGATCGAGGGTTGTCCATTGTTTTTAATGGTGAAATTTATAATTTCAGAGAGCTTCGTGCCGAGTTGGAGAAGCGGGGATATTCCTTTCGTTCCAACAGTGATACGGAAGTTGTCTTGGTGGCATATGATGCCTTGGGCTTGGAATGTGTATCACGGTTGAACGGGATGTTTGCCTTCGCTTTGTATGATGCCTCTGGTAGCAGGCTTTTTCTTGCCCGTGACCGCGCAGGCGAAAAGCCGCTGTTCTATCGATTGGATAATGGTGCGCTCTATTTCGCTTCAGAGCTGAAAGCGCTGATGAGCCATAGGGGGTTGCCCCGCCGCGTTGATCCTGAGTCACTGGATTGTTATCTATCAATGGGCTTTGTACCAGGTGACCGCTGTATCCTAAAGGGATATCATAAACTTCCACCGGCCCATGCCATGACTTACGATTTGGATAAAGGCACGGCCCAAGTTTGGCGTTACTGGCAGCTACCACAACTGGATGTCCAATCCGCTGCCGGTGTGGTTGATGAAACCGCACTACTAGATGAGTTGGAACTTCTCCTGGAAGATGCTGTAGGGAGGCAATTAATGGCCGATGTGCCGGTGGGTATATTGTTGAGCGGGGGGGGGTGGATTCCAGTTTGATCACTGCAATGGCAGTGAGACATTCCGGCCAGGTGCGCACTTTCAATATTGGGTTTCCTGGACATGGTAAGCTGGATGAAACATTGAGTGCACGCTTGATTGCCCAATATTTTGGCACCCAACATACCGAATTAGTGGCAGAACCAACGATGGCTGATCTCATCCCGAAGCTTGCAAGGCAGTTCGACGAACCTATCGTGGATTCGTCGATGATTCCTACATGGTTGGTAAGCCATCTTGTGCGACAGCATTGCACAGTGGCGCTGGGTGGTGACGGTGGTGATGAGTTATTTGGTGGTTATGAACACTATAGCCGTTTGTTGTGGATGCAGCAGCGGCTTGGTCGCATTCCAGCTCTTGTGCGCCATGGAACTGCGCAGGCTGCAGAACGGTTGCTGCCAGTGGGAATAAAAGGACGTAATTACTTGCAGGGATTGGATGTGGATTTTGTTCACGAGGTTCCGCTGATCGCTAGTTATTTTGACTCCACTACCCGCCGTAAATTGATGCGAGGCTATGAGGGTTATACCTTGGTGGCTGAGACAATTTGGCGAAAACGTATTCAGGCAGAGATTGATTTCTTGCAATGTGCTACGCGCATGGACTTCAACAATTATTTGGTCGAGGATATTCTGGTTAAGACTGATAGAGCTAGCATGCTCAATTCGCTGGAAGTACGGGCCCCGCTATTGGATTATCGTTTGATAGAGTTCGCTTTTGGTCATGTTCCATCGCAACTTAAAGCTTCACTAAATAAGAAAAAAATTTTGCTTAAACGCTTTGCTTCCCGCGTATTGCCACCTGAGTTTGATTTGAAACGCAAGCAGGGGTTTTGCCTACCGTTATCCCAATGGTTGAAGCAAGGACCATTTCGTGATTTGTTCTGGGATGTTCTTTCGCAACCCGACTGCCTTTTTGATACAAGAACAGTACAAAAGCTTTTAAAAGGGCAAGACAGGGGTTTTAACAATGGCGAACGGCTTTTTGCACTGGTGCAGTTCGAGCTGTGGCGGAAGGAATATAATGTGACATTGGCTTGATAGAGAGAACTTTAATGAGAATTGATTTGATTGAAAAACTGCGTTGTCCGAAAACTGGACTGCGCTTGATTCTGGAATCTAACCAGATTGGACAAGTGATCATTGATCAGGGCTGGTTAAAAAGCATAGATGGTTCATCTCGATATCCGATACGAAACGGCATCCCTCGCTTTGTACCAGAATCTAACTATGCCGACAACTTTGGTATGCAGTGGAACAAGTTTAGCAAGACTCAATTAGATAGTTATTCAGGTCACTCGATTTCTTCTGATCGTTTTTGGAAAGCAACCGGTTGGAATCTCGATGAAATAAAAGGTAAGTGGGTCTTAGATGTCGGGTGCGGGGCTGGCCGCTTTGCTGAGGTAGCACTTGGTTGCGGTGCTATTGTGGTAGCACTGGATTATTCAAGTGCCGTAGATGCGTGTTATGCCAACTTGGGGCATTATCCAAATCTTCATGTCGTTCAAGGGGATATTTACGCTCTACCCTTTGTACCAGAATCATTTTCTTTTGTTTATTCATTAGGAGTCCTCCAGCATACACCCGATGTGGAGCGGGCATTTGCCTGTTTGCCACCAATGCTTGCGAAAGGAGGACAAATCTGCGTGGATTATTATGACTCAAGTTTCGGAGTTGATATATCACCCTGTAATTAAAGAGTTTTTTCATGCAACACACGAATTAGCTTTATGT
>WFQT01000263.1 GCA_015486895.1 Anaerolineae bacterium | reverse complement strand
CCGCTATAGTTGGCATGTGGCAGGGGCGTTGGACTTCACCAGCATGCAAGAGGCGGCACGACTGATTGTCGGTGAACGAGATTTTTCTTCTTTCGGCAAGCCCCCGGCAGGCAATAACCCGGTACGTCGAGTTTTTCAGTCTGATTGGTGGCAAGATGGCCGGATGTGGCTTTATCGGATCGAGGCGAACGCGTTTTTGTGGCGCATGGTACGTCGTTTGGTGATGGCTTTGGTCTGGGTGGGGCAGGGACGGTGGAGCTTAGAGCATGTACAGGCTGTTTTAGATGCCCGTAATCTTGCTTTGGCACCTCCCCCGGCACCGGCAGAGGGCCTTTTCCTGTGGCAAGTAAATTATTGAGCAAGGAGTTGGGTAGGGTGCGAACGTACAGTCCGAAGAAAGGTGATATACAGAGGGAGTGGTTTGTCGTTGATGCCCAGGGAAAGACGTTAGGGCGGCTTTCCAGTGAAATCGCTAAGATTTTGCGTGGCAAGCACAAGCCGACTTTTACACCACATGTGGATTGTGGTGACTATGTGATCGTTATTAACGCTGACAAGGTGCGCCTGACTGGCCGCAAGGCGAGCCAGAAAATGTACTATCGTCATTCCGGCTATCCTGGCGGCTTGCGGGAGATTCCCTGGCGGGAGATGATGGAGAAACATCCGGAACGGGCCGTGGAATTGGCGGTGCGTGGAATGTTACCGCATAATTCTGTAGGGCGCAAGATGTTCAAGAAATTGAAGGTGTATGCGTCGGATTCGCATCCGCATCAGGCACAGAAGCCGACAGTTCTGGAGCTTTAGTATAGGAGGGGTAGATGGATGAGGTAAGGTATACGGAGGCGGTTGGCCGGCGCAAAGAGGCATCTGCGCGGGTTCGTATCTATCCGGGGACGGGGACTATCATCGTCAATGATCATCCTCTGGAGGAGTATTTCACCCGCGAGATTGATCGCCAGCACCTCCTGGAGCCGTTGATGGCGAGCGACATGCGAGATCAGGTTAATGTGACTGTTCTGGTGAAGGGTGGTGGAATATCCGGCCAGTCGGGTGCCGTGCGTTTGGGGATTGCTCGCGCGTTGGTAAAATCTGATGAGAGTTTCCGTTTGGTGATGCGCCGTTACGGCTTGTTGACCCGAGATGCTCGTGTTAAGGAGCGCAAGAAGTATGGCTTGAAACGGGCACGCAAGGCACCTCAGTATACCAAGCGTTGAATTGGTGCAAGCCACGTTGAATGCACATTGGAGCTATCGTGGTGTGCTGTTGGTTGGCCGGTTGCTATAAAGTTTGTTGCCGAGGAAATGTAGTCTGCTGGACTCTGGCGTTTTGATTTTAGCCATAGAGGGACACAGAATTTCACCGAGCTGGGTCAGAAAGCAAAGGAAAGTCCGTGCAATCTTTGGTAAAGGTAATTTAGTCGAGCCTAAAATGTCATTTCCGCTATACTCCAGTAGTCTGTTGAATTTGGCAAAGTCAAGGGGAGAGGAAGATATCTTTCTTCTCCCTTTTTGCTTGCTGCGAAGGGGGCAATGACCTCATGATGCGAGTTGGCGTTTTAACGGTGAGCGATCGTTCGGCGCGGGGAGAACGAGAGGATCGAAGCGGGCCACTATTGGTGGAGTTGGCCGGGGAATTGCCCGGCGCGGAGGTTGTGGCCCAGGCGGTGGTGCCGGATGATGTGCCAGTATTGCAAGAGACATTGCGTCGTTGGGCAGATGAAGTTCATTTGGACTTGGTCTTGACTACCGGGGGCACTGGCTTCGCGCCGCGGGATGTGACGCCGGAAGCGACGCTGGCGGTGGTGGACCGAGTGGCGCCTGGCTTTGCCGAGGCGATGCGAGCGGCCAGTTTACAGGTGACTCCTCATGCTATGTTGAGCCGGGCGGTGGCTGGTATCCGCGGCCGGACGCTGATTATTAACTTGCCAGGAAGTCCCAGGGCGGTGCGAGAGAACTTTGCTGTTGTTGCTCCCGCTTTGCCGCACGCCGTGCAGCTTTTGCAAGGAGCACCGAGCGCGGAGGCAGGCCACGATTATTACCGGTAGGTGTCTGCCCCTATGATTACAGGCATTCATTTGACAATCTCCGTTGTGGTGCTACAATAGTAATTGTTGAATGCCCTCGTAGCTCAATGGATAGAGCGTCTGACTTCGAATCAGCAGGTTGGGGGTTCGAGTCCCTCCGGGGGCGCTATGTTTGCTGGTAAGCAGCGTTTTTGACTGATATCTCCTCTCGCTAAAGTGGGAGGAGATATTTTACTTCCGTTGGCTGGTTTCCGGCGTGGTTCAAAAGGGCCTTTTCACGTCTTTACAAATCTTCTGAACTTCAGAGCGAGCCAGGCCACAGAATAACACGGAATTTCACTGAATATCCTCTGTATTCAGCCTTTTCTGTGTCTTTCCGTGCTATTCTGTGGCTTTTTTCTGCCCTATTTGTAAAGATCGATTCGCTTTGAAATGAACAATGCCTGATTTCCTTATGCTCCTTTTCTGGTAATTGCTCTCTCTTCCAGGTGAAGAATTTCTTTCTTCCTATCGTTTTAGCCTGATCAACACGTGTGGCGCGTCATTGTCTGGAAACTGCTCTCCGTTATATAATTATTCCGGACATGTAAATTCAGTTGTCGGTCGTGTTTGTTGTTGCCGGCTATGCGGCTGTTAGGCTGGCATGGCATGATTGCTACTTGGCGCGGCTGACGTGGGATTGGATACGTTGCGGTTATGTTGCCTGAGATGCTGAAAGAGAAATTACCGGAGACCTTCTCGCCGATGGAGCATCGGCTCATCGAGCGCGCTTATGAGTTTGCTGCTATGGCACATGAGGGCCAGAAGAGAAAGTCCGGGGAGGCATATATCCATCATCCGGTGGCTGTTGCTGCCATCTTGGCTGACGTTGGCATGGATAGCGTGACCCTCGCGGCGGCCTTGCTACATGACGTGGCCGAGGACACCGAGGTGACCTTGGAGGATATCGAGAATACATTCGGTAAAGAGGTAGCCAGCTTAGTTGATGGTGTTACCAAGCTGAGTCAGGTGGATCAGTACGCTTCTTCCTCTGCCAGAGAGGGTAAAAATGTCCAACAGGCAGAGAACCTGCGCAAAATGTTCTTAGCGATGATCAATGACGTACGGGTGATCATCATCAAGTTAGCTGACCGCTTGCACAACATGCGCACTCTGGGGTCTTTGTCGCCGGCTAAACAGAAGCGCATTGCCACGGAGACTATGGAGATCTACGCTCCTTTAGCGAATCGGCTGGGCATATGGCAGGTGAAGTGGGAATTGCAGGATTTAGCCTTTCGCTATCTGGAACCGGATGTTTACCAGGAGTTGGCAAGCCGTTTGCGCCAACGCCGTATGGAACGGGAAAAGCAGGTTAAACAGGTTGTGGTGATCTTGGAAAGGGAGATGAAAAAGGCTCGCATTCCTGCCGATGTTACCGGCCGGCCGAAACATCTCTACAGCATCTGGCGCAAAATGCAGCGCAAAGGGGTGGATTTCAGCCAGATTTACGATGTGCAAGGAGTGCGTATCATTGTGAAGGAGTTGGGGCAGTGTTATCAGGCGTTAGGTATTGTGCACAGCCTGTGGCGTCCTATCCCTCAGGAATTCGATGATTACATTGCGAACCCTAAAGACAACATGTATCGCTCTTTGCACACGGCTGTTATTGGCCCTCGAGGCCGGCCGTTGGAAGTGCAAATCCGCACCAGGGAAATGCATCGCACGGCGGAATATGGCATCGCGGCTCACTGGCGATACAAAGAACCGAACAGCCGTCGCGATGTGGAGTTTGAGAACAAGATTGCCTGGTTACGGCAGTTGATGGACTGGCGACAGGAAATCCAGGATGCCGAGGACTTTGTTAACTCCATGAAGACGGATGTATTCCAGGACCGGGTGTATGTCTTCACGCCTGCCGGGGATATTATTGACTTGCCTGCAGGCGCAACTCCTATTGACTTCGCTTACGCTATTCACACAGAAGTTGGGCATCGTTGTCGTGGTGCTCGGGTGAACGGCCGCTTGGTAGGGTTGGATTATCAGCTCAAAACTGGTGATCAGGTGGAGATTATCACTGCTAAAAGAGGCGGTCCCAGCCGGGATTGGGTTAACCCTGATTTAGGCTATGTGGTAACGACGCGGGCGCGCAACAAGATCCGTGTCTGGTTTAAGAAACAGAACCGGCAAGAGAATATCACTTTAGGTCGCGAGATGCTGGAGCGGGAACTGAGGCGATTGAATATCGAGCAAAAGCTGGAGTGGATCGCAGATCTGTTTGACATGGATCTGGATGACTTACTGGCTGCTATTGGCTATGGTGATGTCACTTTGCATCAGGTGGTGGGACAGATCACTAACAAACGTTATGGGGAGGACCGGGAGGAACTTCCTCTGAGCGGAGAGCCGCTGGAGCGGAAGCCAATGGTGATCATGTCCGATAGCATTAATGTTCTGGGCATTGACGGCGTTATGGCCACGCCTGCTCGTTGTTGTAATCCCTTGCCGGGTGATGAAATTGTCGGTTATATCACTCGCGGACGAGGCATTACCGTTCATCGCCGAGATTGTCCTAACGTGAAAGCGATCCAGGAGCGAGAGCCGGATAGGCTGATCAATGTCGAGTGGACGCAAGTCGCGGCGCAGCAATACCCGGTGCGCATTAAAGTCAGCGCCTATGACCGTTCCGGGCTGTTGCACGATGTTTCTGCGTTGCTGGCCGCCGAGAATGTCAACATTTTGGAATCGAAGACCTCCGTCAATAGCAAGAATCACATTGCAGAGATTAGTGCCACTCTGGAGATCAACGGTATCATTCAACTTAGCCGATTGTTAGCGAAAATTGAGCGGTTGCCTACTATTTTAGAGGCTCGCCGGATTACCTGATAATCGCAACTACTAAGGTTATCGTATTCTTTACCACCGATCGTGCAGATTCAAGACGAAGGAATCATGTAACTACGCAACCTACCTCGTCCGGCGATTGGAAATCGCTGCCACCGTTGCGAAACCTGTCTGCGCAGGTTGCTTGCCAATCGCCGTAGGGCGATTTTGCAGGCGTTGCCGTGACTTATAGTCGCTGGGCTAAGTAGTTGTTCTTGGTGTCTACCTTTGGCTAAAGGTAGACCTTTTTTTGTTGCCTGCGAAGGGAGCAAAGTCGCAGAGAAAAGGTTTTTCAAAAGCCTTTACATCTTCGCGACTGTGCGTTGGATCCAACGCTGTCGACCCAATAAATTGCTCGATTCGCCGATCTGGGTTGCTGGATGAAATGGCCCTTAACTGATCTATGACACGCCTATTTGAAAAAGCGAGAATGTGGTATACTTGGGGCTGCACCAGAGCAGGAGGGACGCAGGATGACTGAGGGGGAACCCGAGCGTAGGCTCTGAGTGCCAGATTTCCGATGAGCTATGAGAACGTATCTGAAAGCAATGATTATCAAGCGGCCTGAGCCGATGGAAAATAATCCTAGAATATTGAGCATGGACAAGGGCTATAACTTTCCGGAGGTCAGGGGGTTGATGCCTCCTTGGAGCTATACCGCCCATATTCTTCTACTGGTAGGCTCAAAAGTTCGTCCTACGTATCATTTCTACCCCAGTGCGAAAGGAGACGTTTCTCACCTGCATGTACGCCTTGCTCATTGCTCAAGATGCTGACGAGTCAGAGGTGCTCTCTCTCGTCCTGCAGCGCGCCGGCTTGGCAGTCACCACAGCCAGTGATCTGAAGCGCGCCATGCAAAGCTGGACGGAGCACCCGGCTGACCTTCTTCTGGTAACCTTCCCTGGTTCAGAACCTCTGGCTCAGGTGCGCCATGTCCGGAGTCAAACCAAGGTTCCTCTGATTGTCGTCGTTGACTCTATCGCTGAAGAGTACCACTACGCTCTTCTGGAAGCTGGCGCAGATCTGGTGGTTCCCCGGCCGTTTAGTGCGCGTTTGCTCATCGCCCAGGTGCGTGCCCTGCTCCGTCGAGTGGGTGGCGTCCCGCTGTTCAGTCTTCCTACTCTGAGCCTGGCCGGCCTCACCCTTGACCCCGCTACGCGGACAGTAGATGTCGTTGGCCGCTCTCCCCAGCGCCTCACGCAACTGGAGTTCCGTCTCCTATATACTTTAATGATCCACCGGGGGCAAATTCTCCCGGCTGAAACCATTGTTGAGCTGGTGTGGGATTACAGTGGTGGTGGGGATCGAGACCTAGTACGCGGGCTTATTAGCCGGCTGCGGGCGAAGGTGGAGGAGGACCCGAAGAATCCGCGCTATGTCCTTACCATTCCTGGCGTCGGCTACTCTTTTTCACAAGAAGGTAAGAACTAAATGGAACACCTGTGTACCCGTGCCTTTTGTCGTCATTGTCGCTTGCACTTTGAATATGCACTCACGGACACTCAGTTGGTGGACGACCCTCTTGTCCTCTGTCCGCGGTGCGGTCGGCCGGCCAAACACGATCCTTTCCAGCCGTGTAGTGCTGACCGATATGAACGTATCGAAGCTAAGTACGAATACCTGGCAGAGGAAGCGGAAGCGAAACGTGTGAAAAGACCTGTGAAGAAACTGGCAAGGAAGCCAGCGAAGAGCAAGCATGAAGATCAGGATTGGGTCGGAAATGGTGACTGGGAGGAAGATTACTTGGTAGACCGCAAGCACCGCAAGGGATCTTAGTGAAAAGTTGGGGTACGCCTTTGTGAAAGACTCTTCAAATTCGACTGAGAATCGCAAGCTCGGAGCGTTTTGGGGAGGGGTGTTTACGCCTACCTTGCTTACTCGAGACCACATAGTTGCATCAGCCAACGCGTCCTGTATCTTCGTGCTGGATTCTGGTCATGAGAGCACACTGGAGTGAAGAGGATCACAGTCTAGGAATATTCCCATGAGTATGGTAGCACGGGCGAGCATGAAAGATGCCCAGATGCGCTCCAACTTCCGTCACTTATTTGCCGACGTTTTCTGGTTCGGTGTGCTTCTGGGAAGCGCAATGGGCTTTCTCTCTATATATGCTGCCCGTTTGGGCGCTACCACTTTTCAGGTGTCCCTGCTTACTGCAGGGCCGGCGGCGGTCAATCTCCTCGTTTCTTTGCCTGCCGGTCGTTGGCTGGAAGGCCATTCTCTGACGCGCACAACGTTTTGGTCTTCGATCTGGAATCGTGCCGGTTACTTGGTCATGGTCCTGCTGCCATGGTTGGCAACCACGAATAGACAGGTGTGGATTTTGGCAGGGCTCATCCTGCTAATGTCAGTACCCGGCACGCTGTTGGCGATTGCCTTCAACGCTATGTTTGCTGATGTTGTCCTGCCGGAATGGCGTGGTCATGTGGTGGGCCAGCGGCAAGCATTGTTGTCCATCAGTACCGTCGCTACTTCCTTGCTGTGTGGACAGTTGCTGGATCGCGTTGCATTCCCACTCAACTACCAAATTGTGTTTGGCATCGGAGCCTTTGGTGCCATGCTGAGCACCTACCATCTGGGGCAGGTTCGGGCTCTCACTGGAGAGCCATCTCCGATCCGTGTTGGCCAGCATCTGAACAACCTGATGCGGCCGGGTCTCCTCCGTCTTGGCGATGCCATTCGCTCGCCTCTGGGTCTGCGGTTTCTTACCCGTTCTATCGGTAAGCCGCTGCTGCGTCTGGACCTATTGCGGAGCTCTTTTGGATCATTTTTGGCTGCTTATTTTCTGTTCTACACTTTTCAATACATCCCGATTCCACTCTTTCCGCTATTCCTGGTGCAGGAACTACATCTGTCTGATGGGGCGATCAGTTTGGGCAATGCCCTGTTCTACGCGACAGTTTTCCTGGCCTCAATGTGGCTCAGGCAGATCAGCGCCCACTATGGACATCGTCGCGTGCTGATATTCGGCGCCGTATTTTACGGCCTTTATCCCCTGTTGAATGGGCTAGCCAGAGATGCATCC
This sequence comes from Anaerolineae bacterium, assembly GCA_015486895.1. Lineage (GTDB taxonomy): Bacteria > Chloroflexota > Anaerolineae > JAADDB01 > JAADDB01 > S014-12. Next base: position 2,284 of record WFQT01000263.1, on the reverse strand, counting down.
CTGTATTGGGTTGCGTCCCTCATCGGCGGTGGGGTATGGGCGCTGGCTTCTGCTGGACTGGTCAACCGGCTGATGGAACGGGTTCCGGAGAATGATCGTCCGGCTCATATGGCACTACACAATTTGGCACTGAACCTAGGTATCTTGGCCGGCTCTATCCTTGGCCCGGTGTTGGGGGATTGGCTAGGACTTCGACAGGCGCTCTTGCTCAGTGCGGCCCTGCGGCTCATCGGCGGTATCTTGCTTGGTGTGTGGGGGTAACCGGGTATTGGCTTCCTGATGGTGTGACATAGGAGTTACATTTGGAAGAAGCTGTCAATGGTGGCATGGCTTCGTTCACATTACGGATTAAAATCCGTGCCGAACTGGACGCTGCTTGTTAAACAGCATTTGCCTTATCGAAGGACGCACTGGAGGATGCAACGTTGGATTCGGCGGGCGCAGCACATCGCGTGCTGCGCCCGCCTCCAGTCCCGGAGTCATCTAATGGACTGGAAAAATGTCTTCCACGCTCCCTGGGTAAGTTTCACAGTTACCGTAGGGAGCCACGGTCTCCGCCTACTAAAACTGTCCGGTAGCCAGATTGGGTTTTGAAAAAGGCCCACCATTGCAAAAGTGCTACACGGGTCCGCACTTTGCGACACTATTTATGCTATTTTCCAACGCGTTTTGTACAGCAATACCTTATAATCCGCCATTGAATGGCTTTGTAGACGAAAAGCCTCATTCCCATAAAATTTGAATGGAGGAACAGAACCATGCTAAGACAAAAGTTTGAGGCAACGGCAACGTGCCCTAACTGTGGGGCGGAAATAAAGGTGCGTAACCCGAAGATAGGACAGCGGGTAACATGTCCAGAATGTGATGAAATCTTTGTGGTGGTAACCATCGAACCCTTGGAGCTGGATTGGGCCGATTTGGGGTTCGAAGAAGAGGAAGTATAACCATAAGTTGAATAACGTTAGATGGCCGACGACAGATAGGGGAGGTAAGCAGGATCATGGCTGTAGCATTTTGTCCAGGTTGTGGTCAAGGCATTCAATTGGGCGCTCATCCCTACAGAGGTCAGAGGGTTGTCTGCAACCAGTGCGGAGCCAGACTCGAAGTGATCAATGTGAGGCCCCTGGAACTTGGCTGGGGATATGATGAGCTTGCCGAAGAAGGGGACGGAGATTGGGAAGCTGAGGAAGAGAAGGACGAAGAGCAGGACTTGTAGAAGGAATTCAAAAGGGTGTGTCTTAACCGGGTTGGGAGAGGAGGGACAGCGTGGCGAGAAATCTTGAAACTCGAGGATGCGAAGGGAGCAAAGTCGCAAAGAAAAGATTTTTCAAAAGCCTTTGCATCTTTGTGACTGCGCGTTGGATCCAACGCTGTCGACCCAATAAATCGCTTGAGTTGTTGGGTGAAATGGCCCCCCACTGATCTAGGACATACCCAATTCAAAAATGAGTGCGAATCTGACAAAACCTTCAATGGAAGAGCCGAGTGGGAGGAATTATAGCATGGCAACAGAAGATTTGGCGAAAGAGCTTGAGGACCCTCCTGATCGTGGGAGGCCCCTCCATGTCTGGGGAGATGTGCCTCCTGACCAGTGGAATGACTGGCGCTGGCAGTTGACCCACCGCCTGAACACGGTGGAGGAGCTGGCTCAGGTCATTCACCTTACCCCCGAAGAAGCGGCCGGTCTATCGGCGCCTGGCCGTTTCCGTGTAGATATCACCCCCTACTTTGCCAGCCTAATGGACCCGGACGATCCCAACTGCCCGATCCGGCGGCAAGTCGTTCCGACATCCGGTGAGCTGGTTCCTTTTGAGGCCGAAATGGTTGACTCCCTGGACGAGGATTCCCATTCTCCTGTGCCAGGGCTGGTGCATCGTTATCCTGACCGCGTGTTGATGCTGGTCACTACCCAGTGTGCTAGCTACTGTCGCTACTGTACCCGCAGCCGGCTGGTAGGTGACCCACACGCCCAGTTCAGCTTCGCTGACTATGAGCGACAACTGGCGTACATCGCAGCCACACCGCAAGTCCGCGACGTACTGCTCTCGGGGGGTGACCCACTTATCCTGCCCCAGCGAATTCTGGAATGGCTGTTACAACGGTTGCGGGCTATTCCCCACGTGGAGATTATCCGCATCGGCACACGTGTGCCTGTTTTCCTACCTCAGCGGATCACTGAAGACCTAGTAAATGTGCTGCGATGGTACCACCCGCTGTGGATGAACATCCACTTCAACCACCCGAAAGAGATCACCCCGGAGGTGGAAACAGCCCTGGGCCGCTT
>WFQT01000262.1 GCA_015486895.1 Anaerolineae bacterium | reverse complement strand
CTCCAAACATTCGCCTGTAAAGAAAGCTATCTGCAATTCGATACTGCCGTCTTTTGCTAGGTTCGCAAGTTGCGCAAGCATGGATCGCCCGCTGGCAAGTTCATTGCTAAGGCGATGAATGTCTGCGTCAACGGTTGGTTTTACGAATATAACGGAATCCTTGAGGTAGATTTCAAATGTAGCTGGACGGGACAGGGAAACAGAAACCGACACAACGGGTTGTTCCTTCAACTCCGTAACGGTGGCATCTGCAGGCTTGACTCGGATACTGATGATTTTAGCGGGAACATCTTCGAATTTCATTTTGTTGCCTCAACAAAGTCAAAAGTTAAACCCTCCGAAAACGGGCGCGTCCCTCGGACGGGTATCGCAGTTTTCTTGGCAAAATCCAAGACCACCTCATATTCCGTGTCATCGTTATGCTCAAACGAGAACGAGTTGAACAGGCGGTGCGGCAGGGCGACCTCCTTGACATTCGCGGGGACCAAAACCTTCCAGCGGTTGGTTTTCGCGCGAACGAACGAAGGACGTAATGTTTCACAATACGGACATTTTTCGTAGTCCTCTGCAAAATAACTCATTTCGCAATCAGGACAAGTTAACGATTGGTCGAAGGCTCTCGCCAATTCAATCGCCCAAAAGGCCATTGCCGGCCGTCGGTGTGGTTCTGTTCGTCCCACACCCAGGGTTTCCTGAAAAAGACGGCGCAGCTCCGATGTCGCGACCAGTTCGCGCGGGAGATTGGCACCGCATACAGCATTGCTATCATCATCCTCGTCATCAAGAAAGGGTAAATAACCAGCATAGGCCTGTTCATCCAGATCAGCCGGCACCCCCTCTGTTATCGGTTCGGCATCCCAGCCTCCGTCGTCATTTTCAGGCTCCAGAACCTTTTTGCCAAGGAACGGATGACAGAGAGCAAGCATTCTGAAAGCCAACACGGAAAAAGCCCAGCAATCCGATCTCGGCCGGGAAGAGTCGCGCCCCTGAACGAGTTCCGGTGCTCCGTAATTTGGTGTCCAGACCGCGCCACCTCCATGTGTCCTTTCAAAACGCAGGTTATCTGCGTCAATCAGCCAGACCTCGGGGGAATCACCATCGCCGACAAAAATATTGTTCGGTGAGATATCACCATAGACCAGACCAGCACTATGGAGGCGGGCTAGAATGGATGCACATTTTGAAAGAGCAAGCAGGCGGCGGCGTGTCGACCCAGTGTTGGCATAATGAAGAAGACGCAGTGCCATGTCCTTGTCGGGTATTTGCGAAAGCCATTGAGGCAGAGATTGCTCACCGAGCTCATCTCTCAATTTCCCATTCAATTCAAAAATACTGAATGATTCCATGCCGTTTAGGAGACGCATTATATATCCCGGCTCATCGCGAAGGATGGCGAGTGGCAGGGAAATCGGGATACGGGGCGGCAAGGGAAGCAACCGGATGTTCTGGAAACGGTCGCGCAGCTTGGCGATCTTTTCCGGATTGTTACATAAGTAGAACGGTTGTTTGATCGCGAGGTCTGCATCGGCAGTCCGTGAGACCACGCCCTGCCCTCCACGGGCAATTTCATCGGCAGGATAGTGAACGTTTCCATATTCATCAGCAAGCGACTTCGAGGGAGAAACCTTTTTACTGGTCACTGTTTGTTCAGCTTTACTCATCCGTTATCTCCTCCTGAAAAAGACAAGCAATGGTCTTATCATCACTATGTTTGGGCGTCGGCCAGCTCTCGAGCATCCGGCAAGTACGGCGAGCAGCCGTTACCGAGGATAGGCCGCAGTGCGTTTCTGCAAATCCCTTGACGAACCCATCAGCATCTTCCAAATCATCTGCCACACCGTCTGTGCATAGAATGATCGTTTTACAATCTTCTTCCGGAATGGATAGCCACCGCCAGTCCTCATTCGTCACATTCGTCGATAGTGCGTCAGTAATATTGGAAAACCCTTCCGTTTTTTCATCTGACAAAGACACAACCTCCCCATCATCTTTTATAGCAGCGATGAAGCCGTCGCCCAGCATCCCCATGTGAATTTCACCATCGCCTGTGCCAAGTGCGAACAAGCACGTAGTTGCACAGTCACGAGGGGTAAGCGGGGCAATAAGGGATCGCCATTTATTCATGATCTCGTCAAGCAGCTCTGTACGTTCTATACTCTCTCTTTTACCGTATGCATCGACGGTTTTAGCCACTGCGAGACAGGCAGCTTTGCTACCGAAATCAGAAAGTGGTTTTGAACCGAGTCCGTCGGCAACCACGATACCATCACAAAAAACATGATGAAACGCCAGCCAGGAATCCTGATTCGGCTTACCTGCAACGACATGCCCCGGCCCAATTACGCTGGCCCCAAAACTCCTCCAGACGGTCATGCTAAGCCCTCTTCCAACCAACCATCAAATGCAGCGATCATGTTTTCAGCGATAAATACATCTTCCCCCTTAAGGTACGGGTCAGCATCCGCACCCACCTTGATAATCCGAAGCGCACCCTGCTTCTTCTTTCTCCAACCATTCAGTATTTTTGTATCATCCCGCGACCAGAACCCATCGGTAACAACCAGAATCCTACCGGTGGGCTGTTCGCCCAAAAGAGCGTCAATCTCTTCTCCACCTACGGGCGCTCCGCAATCAAGCAGTTCCTTTGGAACCTCTTTCTCAGGGTTCCAATCGACGAACCGCGCAGTTTTATTCCAAGCAACAAGTTTTAGATCAGCATGACCATATCCAAGCCGGAGATATTGCTCAGCAAACCGCACCACTACGCACAGTGCCATCTGCTTGCCGCTTTCCAGCATGCTTCCAGAAAGATCGGCAATGATGCAAAGAGGTTGGCTCACTTTCTTCCTCCCTTACTAAATAGAAGAGCTTCGAGTTCATCGAAAAGGTGCTTGCCACCCAATAGTTGGACGTTGCGAGCCTCTGATGCTTTTTGCTTAACAACTGCACTTTTTGGAGGAAGACAGCAGGCAAGAATTCCTATCCCTTCGATGCCTCCGAAATACCGAGTGATGGACTCCAGCTTTCGAACATATTCGCCTTTGACCGTCCACCCTGCCTTACATTCGATAACATAGAGACTCCTTCCATCCGTGAACGTGATATCCAGCTCTTGATAGATATTCCCGAAAAGGCTACTCAATTGATCGCCGATACCTGATGAACTGTTACCTGCAGCATCTTTTTTGAATGCAATTTCAAGACCGATACGCATATCTTGGATCACTCCGGCTTCGGCAAGCGGCTTTAGCTTCAGGAAAGTATATTCTTCAAACCATCCTCCAGAAAGGTATCTTGCAAAATCCGGCCAGTTTTGAAAGCGGTAAGCGTGTTCTTTCCCGTCACGCCTTTTGATCACGACTTCTGCTTTATGACCCTCCTTTAAGCTGACCGAGATTTGTGTGTTTGAGCGCTTGTCTCTATGACTCAGTTTAAAATCGTGCCCTGGTTTATCATTGTAGTTATCCGCCAACTCTTTATAGAGACCTGAAATCACAGACCGCAGTGCCCATAGTTTTTTAGTTAACGCCACTCTGTTTGGATTATCTCTTTCCGGAATGTCAGCCCAATTCCCCAGCTTTGAAATGTGCAGGTTATTCCCATTGAGTTTTATAAATGTCTCAATAGATGAGATCTCTTTTGTGGCAAAGGTCGTAAAGTCATTAAGACAAACAACCTGACTATTCCGACTATTAAAATAGTAAGGAGTAGCATTCACCTTCCGGCAAGCGGCAAGCGCCCCCGCATACATCAGCTTGGTTCCCCCCGTTAAATTGAAGCCAATTCTTATATCGGCAGGCATTTTTGCAATCTGGTTCAGAATTTTAGTCCGAACATTTTCAGGATCAAATGGATCTACTGTTAAT
>WFQT01000261.1 GCA_015486895.1 Anaerolineae bacterium | reverse complement strand
GTGGTGACTATGGATGCCCACGGCAACAGCATTCACGACGTTGTCCAAGAAAAGTCCAAAGGGAAATTAGAAACGTTGGTGGCGTGAAAGATAGAAGTGGCCGGCATTTTCCAAACATGCCGGCCACTTTTTCTTACGCTGCTTCTTGCGTTAGCCGGGCTATCATTCTGGCTGTTTCTTCTGCGGCCACAGATGCTTCCAACTTGCTGAAAAGTGGCGCTGGCTTGCGTAGCGGCTGTCCTGCAGGCAGCGTTGTCAGTTCCCAACGCACGGCAATATTGCTGCCGTCGTAGCGCAGTACAAGGTGCTTGCGTTTCGTTTCCATGTATTCTTCCACATACTGACGGCCCATAATGTCGCCATCGTAGCCTAAGTACTCGTGTAGCTTCTGGCTGGAGAAGGGCAAGAAGGGCAAGAAGAGCACTTTCAACCGGTCAATTACTTGCAAGCAAGTGTAAATCGTTGTTGCTGCTGCCTCCTGATCTACTTTAATTTGCTTCCATGGCTCTTTGTCGTTGAGATAGCGGTTCGCCTCGTGAGCTAAACCCATGACTTCGGTAATGGCATTGCGCAATTTCACACTATCTAAGAGCTGACTTACCCGTTCAAAGACTTCTTCGGATTGAGCCAGGATCGCTTTGTCGCGTTGGTCAAAGGCCCTCGGCGTGGGCACCTGGCCGTCAAACCGTTTGTACGCAAAAGAAAGCACCCGGTTAGCTAAGTTACCCCAGGTGGCAACTAATTCGGCATTGTTGCGGCGCACAAATTCTTCCCAGGTGAAATCGATGTCCTGGGTTTCGGGGAAATTGGCCGCTAAGACATAACGCCACGGGTCAGGATCGTAACGTCCCAGCACATCTAACGCTTCCACCACCCAGTGCCGACTCTTGGAAAGCTGCTTTCCCTCCACATTCAGGTATTCGTTGGCCGGCACATCGTACGGTAAATTCAGCCCGCCGTAGCCATAGAGCATGGCCGGCCAAATGATAGTATGGAAAGGAATGTTATCCTTGCCAATGAAGTAGTAGGAACGGGCTTTTTCGTCCTGCCACCACTCTCGCCATGCCTCTGGACGGCCAATATGCTGGCTCCACTCTTTACTGGCGGCAAGGTAGCCGATGACAGCATCATACCAAACGTAAATGCGTTTATGTTCGTACCCCGGCAATGGCACCGGAATCCCCCAGCTAATATCGCGAGTGATAGGCCGGCCCCGCAATTCTCCGCCCTCCAGTTGAGTTTTGGTGAAATTGAAAACGGACGGACGCCAGTGATCCTTTTTGCCATCATTGATCCAGGTCTTGAGTGGCTCGTTCAGTTTCCCTAAGTCCAAGAAGAAATGCTCTGTTGACCGTAGTTCCAGGTTAGTGCCACCACAAATTTTGCAATGGGGGTCAATGAGGTCTGTTGGATCTAAAGTCCGGCCGCAGTTATCGCACTGATCCCCCCGGGCATGTGGATAACCGCAATAAGGACAGGTGCCCTCCACGTAACGGTCGGCTAAAAATTTTTGGCAGTCCAGGCAGAAGAGCTGCTGCATTTCACCTTTGTAGATGTAGCCGTTCTCCCAGTGAGTCAGGAAGAAATCTTGGGTGACAGCCCAGTGATTCTCTGTATCCGTTTCGGTGAACAAGTCAAAGGAGATGCCGAGCTTCTGGAAAAGCTCTATGAACCGGGGATGATAGCGATCTACCACTTCCCGTGGCGAAATTCCCAATTCCTTGGCATGGACAGTGATAGGTGTGCCGTGGGTGTCAGAACCGGAGACCATGAGGACGTCGTTGCCTTTTAGTCGCTGATAGCGAGCGAAAATGTCGGGCGGCAGATAAGCGCCGGCAATGTGGCCGATGTGGAGATCACCATTGCAATAAGGCCAGGCGACAGCAATGAGTATCTTTTGCTTTGTCTTTTCTTGGGGCATCTTCCCCTCCGCAAGATGGATGTCGGTATCATTTTCTGGCATGGTTCGTTGTATTACCTCAACTTTTGGCTGTTGAACGTATTTCGCTGCCGCTTTACGCAACACGCATGGCACCATGTAATCCACACCTGATTGGAAAGTAGCGTGAGGTAACTGAACGCTGGCGTTTTCTATTTTAGCTACAGAAAAACACAGAATTGCACAGATTTGGGTTGGAACGCAAAAGTAAATCCGTGTTAATACGTGCAATCTGTGGTAAAGATAACTCTGTTGAGCCTAATATGTCAATTTCGGCAGACTCCAGCAGGTAAAGTGAACCACACTCATTGTTGTCATTCTACCACATCTCTACCGTATCCACTCAATAATCTGATCTCCCCTTCACAACTTCTACACAAATACCACTTATAATATCAAGAAGCAACGACATAAGGGAGGTAAAAAAACATGAAGAGGAAGTGGTGGATTATCATTGTAATCGTTATCTTGGTCGGTGCTGGTTATCTGGGTTACATGCGTTTCCTAAAAAAGGATAACAGCCAGAGCGGCATCGCTACCACAACGAAGACGGCTATTGTTAAGCGGGGAACACTGCAAGCTTCGGTAGATGCCAGCGGTAGCATTGTACCGCAATCGGAAATCAGCCTTTCCTTTAGTAGCGGCGGTACGGTGGAAGAAGTCCTGGTTAATGAAGGGGATTCCGTCAAAGCCGGCCAGCCGCTGGCCCGGCTGGACACGACTAATCTGGCGTTGCAAGTCCGCCGTTCGGAAGCAGCTTTGGCTTCGGCCCAGGCACAGTTGTCGAAGCTCAAAGCGCCGCCGACACAATCGGAACTCACCGCCGCGGAAGTAACCTACCAGAATGCCCTGGCTCAGCTCCAAAAACTGAAAGAACAGCCCTCGGCAGAGCAAATCGTCATTGCTAAAGCCAACCTGGAAAAAGCCAAAATCTCTTTGCAGCAAGCTCAGTCATCTTACGACAGGGTTGCTTTCCGTCCCAACATTTCTATGTTGCCACAATCTACAAATTTGCAACGAGCAACCTTAGAT
>WFQT01000260.1 GCA_015486895.1 Anaerolineae bacterium | reverse complement strand
GTCAGGCACCGCGTGGTAAAATGACATAAATCATACCCGTGGAGGACCTTTCATGTCCGATTCACCTTTTCGAGATCGCTTAGCATACTTGCGCCGAAAGCTTGACGAAACGGATTTAGACGGTGTCGTCATTTCCCAGCCAGAGAACCGTTTTTATTTGAGTGGCTTTAGCGGCAGCAGTGGCTTGTTGCTGATTACTAAAAACAGAGCTGCCATTTTCGTCGATGGGCGTTATTGGGAACAGGTGGGACAGGAAAGCCCGGATTTGGAACTGATTCGGCAGACACGGACGGAGCCATACGCTGACCAGTTGGCCAAGGTGCTGCCAGGTCTGGGACGAACATTAGGCTTTGAAGCGGCACATATTACTGTAGCCCAGCAAGAGGACTGGCTGCAGAAGGTACCTGGGGTAGAATGGCAGCCGACGCGACAATTTGTGGAAACTCTTCGAGAAGTCAAGGATGAAAGTGAAATTCAGCGTATTCGTACCGCTGCCCGGATCACCGATGGGGCAGTGAGATCGTTAGCATCGTTGTTAGAGCCGGGTATGATGGAGGACACCTTGAGTTGGCGGTTGGAGCGCTGGATGCGGGAAAATGGTGCTGAAGAGATGGCCTTTGGGGTTTCAGTTAGCAGTGGATTGAACACGTCTAAGCCCCATGCCCATGGGGGAAAGTGCCCCCTTGCCAATAATGAGCCGGTCTGGATCGATTTAGGCGCTAAGAAAGATCATTACTGTTCGGACATGACTCGCGCTTTTTGGTTTGGCGATGCGGTGACAGAACGCTACCGTGCTGTTTGGGAACTGGTACGGCAGGCGCAGGAAGAGAGTATTGCTGCCATCCGGCCCGGCGTCGCCGCCGCAGAGGTAGATCGGATTGCCCGCAGTCGTATTGAGGAAGCTGGATACGGTTATGCTTTTTCCCATGCTTTGGGGCATGGCGTTGGGTTAGAGATTCATGAGTCGCCCTCTATTTCTCCTTTGAGTCAGTCAGTTCTAACCGCTGGGATGGTAATTACCATTGAGCCGGGTATCTATTTGCCGGGGTGGGGCGGTGTGCGTATCGAGGACCTGTTGCTGATTCGCGAAGATGGAGTGGAGTTGTTGAGTCACGCGGAAAAGAGGTTGGCATGGGAGTAGAAAAAGGTCCTACGTCGGCTGGAATGAGAGAAGTACTCGTTTATTGGTGGAATCGGTATCATCGATATCTCGTAGGATTCGTCGTGGGGTTAATTATCGGCTTGTTACTGGCCTGGCAGGTGTTTCCCATACGTTTGACGGATACCTATCCTGTAGATCTACGCCCTGATTATCGGGCCCAGTACATTTTAATGGCTGCAACATCATTTCAGCAAAGTGGCGATGCGGCTCTCTTGAGCAAGCGATTGGACTCATTTAGCGATAGTCAGTTGCCTTCATATTTCGGCGAAGCTGAAGCGTGGGTGGGTCACAACATTAAGAACCCGAGTGAACAAGCATTTGATCAGAAAACATTGCGCGACACACTCAGTTTCGTTAAAGGAGAGGAAGCAGAACCACTAGTACCAATGAACGAACCGAAAACTCTGGCAAAGCGACTTAATGCCTTATGGGTAATTTTAGGGGTCATCGCATTGGGCCTGTTCCTTGGCTTAGCGGCTCTGGTGGCCCACTTATTGGAACAGCGCTCGCCTATATTTCGTAAGCTGTTGGTCGTGAAAAATACTCCTGAGCCGGTTGTTGGCAGCGGTGAAATTGCCGATGACGATCTGCAGCAGTCTCCTATGCCCGGTGAGGGACCGGCATCGGAAGCACAAGAGGAAAAGAAGCCGCCTTCCGCGGAGGAGGAATTCGTACAGGCTCCAGCTCCAGTACCGCCTTTTGCTCCGGAGACGGAGGCAGGAGCGGAACCGCTAAGTGCCAGAGAGGTTGTCCGTTCTTCTGCAAGTATTCCGCCAGAGTTGCTGGTACCTGGTACTCCTGGCATTCAGGAGGAAGCGTCAGAACAGGGGATAACTCACCCTGGGAATATTCCTGTTGCCGGACCTGCTGCGGAAAAGCCAGCAACCGTGTCCTCGCTTGAGTCGCCGGCAGTCGAGCCCAATGAGAAAGTAAGAGAGGTAAGTGTCTCTCCCGAGGAACCCCCGACGGCCGGTGGTGAGAGCAGTGACCGCAGCCTATACCAGAGGATCTCATTGCGCGAGGTAGCTCTGAATTTTGTCGCCAAGGATCGTGATGTAGATACGATAACTATACGAGATAACGGTGGAAATTACCTGGGTGAGATATCGCTGTCCGGTGTGGAGTATACGGAGGGGCTTGCTTCCGACAAGGAGAGTTTGGCTAGAGCGTTGAGTGTCGAGCTCTTCGACAAGGAGGATTCTAACACTAATATTCTTTACCTGGTTGCCCCGGCAGCGAAAGATGATATTCCTTCACCGGAATCGTACTACCGGATAGAAGAATTGAGCCGGCATGACATATTTTCTCTGGAGAGCGCTTCGCTTCAGGCAGAAGTGGTTGTAAGAGATGTACACTATGTGCAGCAGGAGGGCTTAGCGGCAAATTATGCTATTGGCTCCTGTATGGTCAATGTGAGTCTCTACCAGAAGCAGCGTCTTGCGAAGTGACTGGGGCCCGAGATGTGCTATTGAGATCTTTGCTGGGACTTACTCAAGGATTGGACGCGGATTAATTTTGTCTGTAGCGCACTTGACAAAATCGGGAGAATCGTTTATATTGTATTTGAGTATTGAGGATGAAGTACCGTCACTTCTGGAGCTATTCCAAGCGCAAAGGAGGTGATGCTATGGCAAATTGTCGTAAACCCGGCACCATGACATCACCTCTCTTTAGCAAGCGCTAATAGATAGTGTGTCATGGTGCCACGTGTAAAGGGCCTTCTGTAAAAGGAAGGCCCTTTACCTTTAATATGGACTGGGCAATGGCATTTTCGGGTTTAGCCATATCTTCTCAATACTTGTGGGCATTCTCTCGCCCTCCAAACATTGCCCCTTTACAGATATTGTTGTCACGATCCCATTCCCCGTTTTCGGCGACTGGATTCCAATCTGCGCAGGCAAGTTTCGTAATGGTTGTTATACGATCTCCCCTATTACCGCCGGGGTATTAGCCACCTGACAGTTTGCGAAAATCATCGTGATGGTCTTGTCATTGCAAGCCCCGCAGGGGCGCAGCAATCTCCGACTTGCCATATTGGAGATTGCTGCGGCCGCTAAAGCACCCTTGCAATGACACCTGCGCAAAAATGTCAGGTAGCCAGTCTTTCAGTCCTTCCCTCGAGCGGACAAGGAGAAAAGTGAGGGGGGAATATTGGCCCCGGAAGCCTTCCCTGAAAGTGACTTTGACGGGCCTTTGCTCCCGTGCTATCATGACCCCAGGATCCTGATGAAAAGGAAGGGTTGATGCAAGAAGAGGTTACTTTTTTGAAAATGTTGTTGCAGGAGGCCGGCGGTACAGCTTTGACACTGTTTTACGATGGTGTTCGCCAAGTGCGACACAAGTATCGTGATATTGACTTAGTGACGGAAGCGGATCTGGCTGTTGAGGAGCTACTCCTGGATCGCTTAAGAGACCGCTTTCCCACTGACAGTATCCTGGCCGAAGAGAGTGGCCTCAATGCTGGTAGCGATCGGCGTTGGGTGGTCGATCCCATTGACGGCACGACCAATTTTGCCCACGGATATCCTGTTTTCGGCATCTCCATTGGTTTGTACGAATGGAATAACCTGTTGTTGGGGGTTACCCGCTGCCCTATCCTGCGGCAAACGTGCTGGGCGACGGCCGGTGGTGGCGCCTGGGCGCAGGAAGACGGCGAACCTCCTCGCCGTTTGCAAGTCAGCGGGACGGCTAAGTTGGGGCAAGCTTTGCTATCCACCGGCTTCCCTTACACGCGGGCGGAGAACCCTGACAACAACCTGCAAGAGTTTAACGTCATCTTGCCGCGGGTCCAGGGGATACGTCGTGGTGGCGCTGCAACCGTTGACCTCTGTTGGCTGGCCGATGGCCGCTTAGATGGCTATTGGGAGGCCAACCTAAAGCCATGGGACTGGGTCGCCGGCGCATTATTAATTCGTGAGGCGGGGGGAACGGTGACGAACTATGCCGGGGAGCCATGGCAGCCGGGAGATATGGATATGGTAGCCAGCAACGGTTACATTCATGACCAGTTATTGGCCATTGTTCAGGGGGTCCGCCGGGAGTTGTAAAACATGTATCTCGATCCCAACCGCTGGAAACCACGGATACACCGCCGCCGGTCGCCTGTTTTGCTGATTATGCTTTCAGTGTTGCTGATGGGGCTTTTCTATCTTGCCGCGCAACACACAGACGTGGTGCGGAATCCTTTGGCCACGCCTACACCCACACCCACGGCCACCAGGAGCGCCTCGAGCTATCTGAATAGTGCAGAGGCGCTTTACCGGGCCGGGAAAATCAAAGCGGCCATTGCTGCCTACCGGCAAGTGGCCCTTCAGGAACCGGATAGCGTAGTCGCTTACACCTGGCTGGCGCGATTGTTGGTTTTGGAGGGAAATACAAAAGGTGCCGTAGACGCGGCTCGGCAAGCAGTAACATTAGCCCCTGAAAATGCTGACGTAGTGGCGACTTTAGCTATGGCGCTTGATTGGGATGGCCACTACGATGAGGCTATGAACAAGGCCCTACAAGCCATTAACTTAGATAGTAATTCCGCTTTAGCGCATGCTTATTTGGCCGAGATCTATGCCGATGAAGGTAACGCCAGGAGGGCTCTGGAAGAGGCGAAGCAGGCAATCCAATTTGATGAGCGCTCTCCCTTGATTTGGCGCAATTATGGCTATGTGCTGGAGCGACAAGGAAAGTATAAAGAAGCTATCTCCGCCTACAAACAGGCTTTGTCTTTGTACCCGAACTTTGCTTTTGTCTACATGGCCATGGGGCGCAACCAATTAGCACTGGGCGATACGGCCGCGGCAGTGGATGCTTTTCAGCATGCCCATGCTATTGATCCCGAGAGCCCGCAGCCTTATGATGCTATTGGTTGGGCGTATGTCATGGGCGACGATTACCAGCGAGGCATTGTCGAGCTGCGCAAGGCAATAGAGATCGATCCTAATTATGTTTTAGCTTACAAGCATTTGGGTTCTGCCTATTACATTCATCGTAACTATGAGGGAGCTATTCCTGTTTTTGAGAAAGCGGTTAACCTTGGTATCAAGTCGGAGGAAGTCTATTACGAGCTTGGACTTTCCTATATCTACATCGGCAAGTGCAACCAGGGGCTACCCTGGTTGAAAAAGGCTTTAGATGTGAACCCACGCTCGCAGCCGGCTTTGGCTGGCTTGAAGCTCTGTCCGGGGAAGTAGAGGGTCGTCGTGGATTTGTTCGATCAGGCTCTTGAGGAACGGCTGCACCGGGAGGCGCCTTTGGCCGCCCGCATGCGTC
>WFQT01000259.1 GCA_015486895.1 Anaerolineae bacterium | reverse complement strand
CTGGTATCTTAGCGAACAACCGTTTTTCATCGGTCGCGATCCTTCCTGTGATGCTGTGTTGATGGACCGGGTGGTTTCCCGGCACCACGCCCGGGTATTTTGGCAGGACGGTCATTATTTTCTTGAAGACTTACACAGCAAGAACGGTACCTTTCGCAACGGCGAGGCGGTGACGGCGCCTGTATCCTTGTCCGATGGGGACGAGATTCAGATCGCATTACGTTTTAAGCTGGCTTTTGTCGGTGCCGAGGAAACAGCACCATTAACGTTAGAAGCCGGAGAAGCCGTCGCTGTAGTGCAGCCTGTCCTGAGAATTTCTATGGCCGAGCGCCGGGTGTGGGTTAATGACCAGGAAGTAGCGCCACCTTTATCACCGGCGCAATATCGCTTCTTATCTCTTCTTTGGGAGAAGAGCGGACGTGTCGTCTCCCGGGATGAAGTTATCGGGGCTGTCTGGCCTTACGATAGTCATGAAGGGGTGTCGGAACAGGCTATTGATGCCTTAGTGCGGCGGATACGAGAGCGATTGGCAGAATATGACTCCGAGCACCAGTATATCGTTACAGTGCGCGGTCATGGTTTCCGTTTGGAGAATCGCTGAAGGCCGGGCGTTGTTAAGGCATTAACGTGGTAGAGATGGCTAAATATTTGGAGGAGGCCTTGCCACCATATTAGTAGTATGAGCTTCTTGCTTTACCCTGACCTGGTCAAGCCAGAACCAAAAAGCCAAACGCAAAGGCGCGAAGGAGCAAAGTCGCGAAGTCTCTTATTTTCCTCTCTGTGTGCTCGTACCGCTCCAATCTCATCTTGGTCTAATCACCCCCGTCTGTTGGCTATTTAGTTTTTCACTGATAAGATACTAATAGTTTTCGGAGTAGCTCCTGGACGCTTATGGCAAGTCGACAAATCTCCGTTTTTTTGGTAAGATGAATAGTAATGTAATAACTCGTCCTCCCGCAGGCTCAAGCGGGTTCTTGATGTTAAAATGCGCCCTCGCTAACCGGTGCAAGTCCGCAAGGCTTGATAATCGTAATCTACAGGAGGGTAAGTTGGGCAGTTACAATAAATGATGATTATTGTGGACGTACGGCGGCGACAGGATGGGGCTAACGGATGGTAGCCCATGATGACATTGTTCACGGGGAATGCTTTTGACAGTAAGGAAAATTGATCGGGCCTGGTTTGTTGTCTGGGAGAAAGTCATTCTGCCGCCGGCTGCGCCTATAGGCTGTGTGAAGGAAGCTCGTTTCACGGTTGTGAATCGGGGATACAATCCATGGCCGGCGAAAGGGGAACATCAGGTGCGTTTGGGGTATCGCTGGTACGACGCTCAGAGGCACTTGCTGGAAATCGGCGGAAGATGGACCGACTTGCCGCATCCCGTGGAGCCGGGGCAGACCGTTTATCTCACTGCACCCTTTGAGCCTCCTTTGGCTTTAGGGGAATTGCAATTGGACTGGGATTTCTATGCCGAGGGTGTCGGCTGGTTGTCTGCCTGGGGCGCACTGCCGGCGGAGGGGCGAGTCAAGGTCGTAGCGCGACCAGATTCGCAATGGCAAGCACCGACAGGCTACAAAGTATCGGGCCCATTTCTATCTGCATATTTGCAGTATGGTCCCCAAAATGTCGGCTTGCCCCTTTCATCGCCGCTGCAAGAAACCG
The DNA here is from genome assembly GCA_015486895.1 of Anaerolineae bacterium. Taxonomy (GTDB): domain Bacteria; phylum Chloroflexota; class Anaerolineae; order JAADDB01; family JAADDB01; genus S014-12. The sequence goes on along the minus strand of WFQT01000259.1, from coordinate 5,924 downwards.
GCCAGACCATACAGTACTTTCAAAACATGGCTCTGGTGCAGGATAAATCGGGGGTAGTGCGCCCTGCTCCTCTTGGGGTGGCTTTTCTATCCGCCAGAGAAAAATCGGCAGTATTGGAAGAGATTTTTCGCAGGAAAGTGCAGCCGTCGTGGCCGGAAATGATACCGCGGCAAGAACAAATAGCTTCTGTAAGTGAGTTATTGCCGCGTCGGGGCGTAGCGCAGGTGGACGGTATCCTGTTCTACAACGACGAGCTGTCTTCAGACCGGTCTACGTCTCCGGCTGTCTTGTCTCACTACCACGTGGATCGAGAGGGGCAGATTGAGTGGCTACTGCCGTGGGACCGCGCTGGCGCCGCGGATGCTCAGTGGCTGACTAAAATCCTGGTCAGTGCAGCGCCGTCGAGGGAAAAAACAGGGCGGTGGCCGGCAGCGCAGTTAGTCGCCTTAGGGCGCCTGTTGGCGGCGCTTTTAGCTAAGTTCAACCTGCCCCTTTCTGCTCTCCGGCAGGCGAGCGGGGTGCAGGGAGCTTTGACTGCGTCGGGAGGCAGCTTACCATCACCAGATGTGATGGCTGAAGTGACACGCTGGTTTCTCACCGGAGAAGTCAAAGCAGAGTTCATGGCGCTGCAAGCTTCTCAGGGTGCTTTGCAGGAAAAACTGGCGAGCGAAACAGAGAAACGGACACAGGTCGAAGCGGAATTAGGTACCGCTGTGCAGCAAGTGGGGCAATTACGCGCTGATTTAGAGCGAGCCAAGCGCTTTCTTGAAAAAGAGCAGTTGATTCGGGTCCCTCGGCCAGCCATTGAAGATCTGACGGAACAGTTGCCGCGGCATGAGACAAAACGTTACCAACAGCGTTCCCTTGAGGCTATCACGCATTTGGTTATCCACCAGAGCGGTGTCACATCGAATCTGCCTTTTGCCGATTTAGCGCGTTATCACGTTGAGAAAATCGGCTGGCCGGGGGTGGGTTACCATTTTTACATCCTGCCTGATGGTGCTATCCAGCAGGGTAATACTTTAGAAACTATCTCTTACCAGGCAGGACAGGCCAATGCTTATAGTGTTGGCATCTGCTTTGCCGGTCAATTTGACCAGTTTGTGCCCACACCGGCTCAAATTGACGCCGGGGCACGGTTGATCGTTTGGCTGTTACAATCGCTTTCCTTGCCCTTGGAGAACGTGGTAGGTCACGGCGATTTGCCCTTTGCCCGAGAAGAGGTGCTTTGTCCCGGCCGTCAGTGGCGCCAGGGTCAGCGTTGGCGGGACCGGCTTTTGTCTGCTGTGATGGACGTCAGGGAAGAATGGCTGGCCCGGACGCGAAAGCAAATTGAGCATTACTTGCTCTTTTGGCGACAAGATGAAGAATGGGCCCGCTCCGAGTGGTTGAATGCGGAAAGCTACATTGCGCATTATCACCCCACGGCAGGGTTCTCTGTGGATGAAGCTTTGTTGGCCCGGAAGGTGACCATCATCGGTCCGCCGTGGCGGATATCTGAAGAAGTGGATCAACGACTGAAGGCAGCCGGAATCAAAGTCCGCCGCTTAGCCGGGCAGGATGCTGAGGAAATAAAACAACTTTTGGACGCATTGGTTGCTCACGGTGACCCCTTTTTACAACCGTGAGGCGTAGTGAAGAGGAGGTGAGATATGAGCCGAGCTTTGGTGGGGTTGCATGCACGCAATGATCCTGGTACCTTTTCTGATGTGGATTTTGAAGTGTTACGCATTGCCAAAATTGAGTTATTAAAGACGATGACGTTGAATAACGATGAGACCTACATCCGGGCTCGGCAGGTCAATCCAGAGATGCAGTTCATCGTGCGCATTTATGATGAGGGAATTAGTGTCCAGGGACATCCGACCCCCGATGCCTTTGTGGCTAAAGCGGTTCCTCGCTTGAAGCAGTTGCTAAAATGGACGAACCGCTTTGAGATTCACAATGAACCTAACTTGGCTAACCGGAAAGAAGGCTGGGGCAAGGAGATAGCTGACGCCGCGAATTTCCGAGATTGGTATTTGGCCGTCCTGCAGAAATTGCGAGCTGCTGTGCCTGGAGGTAAATTTGGCTTCCCCGGCTTAGCGCTGGACACGCTGACCGATTTGCAGTGGCTGGAAGTGTGTCGGCCGGCTGTGAATGCTTCCGACTGGTTAGGTGTGCATTGTTATTGGCAATATGATCACATGACAGACCCTACCTGGGGTCTGCGGTTTCGTCATTATCACGACCGTTTTCCCAATAAGACATTGGCGATTACTGAATTTGGCGATGCTACACCGGTGCCACCAAGTGAAGAGGAAAAGAAAAGTCGAATTCAGAAGATTGCTGGAGAATATCGCGATTACTATACCCTTTTGCAACGCTATCCTTATGTGCACTCTGCTTCGGCGTTTATTCTTTCCTCTCCAGATTCCCAGTGGGAATCCTTTGCCTGGCGCCAGAGTAATGGCGTTATTACACCGATCCCGTATGAAGTGGCGAAAGTCCCCCGGCCTCAACCGCTGCCCTGGGAAGCATTTTGGGAAAGAGCACAAGTTCCAAAGCAGGTGCCGCTGGGCGGCATTGCTGAGGCACACTTAACCATCGTTAATGATGGCACCGAGGTCTGGCACCAAAGCGGCAATTACCCGGTTCAGATAGGCTACCGTTGGTTTAAGCCGGGTGATGGAGAAGTGTTGGCGGCTAAGGATATTCGCACCAGTTTGCCTGACGACGTGGCACCGGGCCAGGCGGTGACACTGACGGCGAAGTTCGCCGTTCCTGGTGATCCTGGACAGTATATTTTGCACTGGGACCTGATTCGTGAGGGGAACATTTGGTTTGCCGACGAAGGTAGCCAGCCGCTGAGCCGGTCTGTAGAAGTTATCCTGACAGAAAGTTCGAGCCGTTATTTCAGCGAGACGGGCCATTCTGTTCCCCAGCCGTTTCTCGCGTTTTACTATCACTACGGCTTATCTCTCACCGGCTACCCTTTAACTGACGTTCTGAAGGAGAACGGTGCGAAGGTTCAGTATTTCCAACGCCTGGCGTTACAAGCCAGCGGGCCCATGAAAGTCCAGGTGAAAGCTATCGGGCAAGAGCTACTGGAGGCCCGCCGCAAGATTAAAGATCTCATGGCGTCTAGTTTGGAGGGCACCGGGGTTTCGATAGCGCCGCCTTCTATTGTGGATAAAACCGAGCAATTGTCTCGGGATGAGGCTGCTATGAAGCACCGGCCATTGAATGCTATCAAGGAAATTGTTGTGCACCACACGGCTGTCAGCGCCGATATTCCGTTGGCCGATATTGTGGCTGCCCATCGCAAGCGGTGGCCGGGCATTGTCTACCAGTATTATATTTTGGCCGACGGCACGATCTTGCAGACGGAGCCTTTGACGGAAACGGTAAGCGATGAGCAAGCTTACCTATGGAAGGGGGTTAATATTGGCTTGGCGGGGAATTTCACGTTAGATGTTCCACCACATCCGCAGCTCAAAGCGACGGCGGATTTGATTGCCTGGCTATTGAGCACGTTGAATTTGACCCAGCATGATGTTTATGGCTTGAGCGAGCTCGTCAGTAATTCTTTTCTCTCACCCGGCTACCAGTGGCTGCTGGGGGGAAAGTATAAAGAACGCTTGTTGGCGTTGGTTTCCGAACGCTTGCAATCGGCGGGGGATTCGGGTGCGTTGAAGCAGGTTATTGCTGAATTACAGCATCAAGTTGCTTCCTTGAAAGCGAAATTAGCTGTAGCACAGAAACCGTCCCCACTGCGTCCTGCTATCGTGGACTTAGTTGATCAGTTGCCGCATCATGCGACCAAGCGGTATAGTACCCGACCGTTGAGCGCAATCACAGCCTTGGCGATACATCATAGCGGCTCCCCGAAAGAGTTCACGCCGCAGGCGATTGCTGCTTATCATGTTGCCGATCCGCCCCAGGGCCGGGGATGGCCAGGGATCGGCTATCACTTTTACATCTCCTCGAATGGCACCATTTACCAGACGAATCGCTTGGAGACGACGTCATACCATGTGGGTAATAATAACCGTTATGCTGTCGGCATTTGCTTTAACGGCGAGTTTAACGGCCAGCGCTTGCCAACGGATGCCCAACTGGTGGCCGGGGGCAAGCTTGTTGTCTGGTTGATGGATTTTTTGCATATGCCGGAGGAGAACATGCTGGGGCATAAGGAGTTCCCCGGCTATATGGATAGCGTCGATTGTACCAATTGCGATGCTAAAGGTCACTGCCAGAGCGTGGCCGGTCACCCGCGTTGTACCGATTGCCCCGGCGGTCAGTGGAAGCGTGGTGATCGCTGGTACGATATGCTGTTGGCTAAGATTCATGAAGCGCAAGGTATCTCGTGAGGCTCTCTCCGCCTGGACAGCGTAGTCTTAGGTGATGGTTTTGCGCCTGACCCGCTTTTACCGGCGAGGAGGTTTTTTTGCCTGTAGAAAATAACCCGGCTGCAGGGGAGACGACTTACCAGGTTATATTGGACCTATTCCAAGGACCGCTGGACCTGCTGCTGCAATTGATTGAACGGAAAAAGCTGGATATTACCCGCGTTTCTTTGGCGATGGTGACCGATCAGTACCTGGAATATGTTTCCCGGATGAAGGATGTGCCTCTGAGCCTTATGGCAAATTTCTTGGCTGTGGCAGCGCGCCTTTTGCTGATTAAGTCTCGTTCGTTGTTGCCGGCGCCTCCTCTTTTGGTCGTTGACGAAGAGGAAGACCCGGCCGAAGTCCTGGCGCGGCAGTTAAAGGAGTATCGTCGTTTTAAGGAGATTGCCGGACTTATGGGGCAGCGGCACGCGGCCGGCTTGCGCAGTTACGTGCGGGTGATGGCCTCGCCGGAAGTACCACGGCAGTTAGTCCCGGGTGCGGTGACCCTGGAAGACTTGGTGGCCGCTGTGCAATCTGCCCTGGCGCGTCTTGATGGTGATGAGGTGCCATTACCTTCCACGGTAGTGGTGACGCCTCACCCGGTGACGATTCACGATAAGATTACCATTATCAAGAAGTATTTACAGCGTGGCGAGGTGAGTTTTTATAGCTTGCTGAGGGGAGCGAGAGCGCGTGTAGAAGTTATCGTGACCTTTTTAGCATTGCTGGAACTATTAAAACAGAAAGCGATACAAGTGCAACAGGATGAGTTGTTCGGTGATATTTTGATTATCCCGACGAAGTCTGATGACGGTGATGCCGGGGCAGTGACCGATGCCATTGCCATAAGCCAGCCGTCATCAGTGTGATCCCGACACTATCGATGAGGACATCCTCGGCTGTGCCGTGCCGATAAGGAACAAAAGACTGATGCCATTCGTCACTGGCGGCGTAGAGTAGCGCTGTTAGCAGTGCCAGTTGCAGAGCCGAGCGGGTAGAAGCATTGTTTAGCTTAGCGCCGCGGTAGAGCAGCCCGGTTAAGATGGCGTACGCGGTCATGTGCAGGCCCTTTTTCAGTAACAGATCCAACAAGCTGTCGTGGAGAGCCGGCAATTGTGGTTGGCTGGAAAACCAAAATATAGCCACCATCCAGAGTAGTGGTGGTCCCCATCCGTTAAGCTGGCGACGGAAGGATTTTATCATTCCTATTTCCCTTTCCATCGGGATTGTATCTAAAATTAGCGTTTTCAGGAAAAGGAGATTGGGAGCAACCGTCGTACACGCAATACGTAACACGTAACACGCAACACGTGGTACGTATTGCGTGTTGCGGGGGAGGGTGCCCGGTGCTAACGGCTATCGGCTGACTGCTGGTCCGTGTTATCCGTGAGCAACAAACGCGGCGGCCTTGCATCAAGTTATGGTGTTCCATTCTATTATCAGAGAGGAGACGAAAAATGCGTAGGCAAGTACGATTTTTTGCTGTGGTGCTTTTGTTAGTTGTTGGGTTGTCTGCTTGTAAAGGCCTGAGAAGCGGGATGACTTTAACGG
>WFQT01000258.1 GCA_015486895.1 Anaerolineae bacterium | reverse complement strand
GTGTAGGCGATGGAGGAAGGCATTTTGTTCCAAGTAAGGGGGCAATTCCAGTTTGTCGTCACTTGGCGCAAATAGATACTCACAAGGCTCGCACCCGAGGCATCGTTGAGATAGGCGTAGAAAGTGGCAGAGTCGATGACGGCGTTTGCTGGGATGTTGGAAAGGTGAAAACCAACAAATGTGCGCTGGCGTTGTGTGCCGAATTCGGTTGAGGTGTACTGCACTGCCATTTTGGTCTCAGTACAGTAGCTGGAATTGGGTGAGATGGAATCTACATAAGTGTCGATGTAAGATTCGGGGTTGTAGGTACTGGCCGGGCGTGCTGCCGCCGGAATAATGGCTTCGAAGCGGCCATCGCCCAGAGCATGGATGCCGGATGCCGGAGCGGCCAGCGCCGGTGCGGACGTGCTGTTGGTCATTAGCGCAACGCCTGTGACCACAGCCATTAGTACAAGTACCATCGTAACAAAAAGCAAACGTGATTTCATGACTGATCCTCCTTGGGCTCCTCTGCAGGTTCTATCCCGGCCAGAGGGTTACTTAGGAAACGTATCAACGCTTCCATATTGCTGAACTTCCACCTGTGGCCACTTTGGATGTGCTCCACTTCGCCTTGCCAATGGCCGATTCCGTCTGGCTGCCCCCCGGTTTTTGTGCGCCACATCCGCACCAGGAAAGAGATGTAGGTTGGGACAGGTTTCATGGTACACCCTCGCTCGTCAGCTCCTCAGAAAATAAAATAGAACGCTAATGTCGGACTTTCGTGCGTCGTGTTACGTCCGCTGGTCCCGGTCGCGGTTGAAACCGCACCTGGGGGCGACACCCGATAAATCCGGCGCCACGGAACGCCGACCTGCGTACGCCCTCACCCTTTCTGTCTCACTACGTTCGACATTCATTCCCTCTCCCAAGTTTGGGAGAGGGACCCGAAAACCGTGTCGGTCGGCCAGGCTGGCGGGTGAGGGCTGAAGCTGCCATCGCTTATTAGCACCGTCGGGCCTATCGGCCGCCGGCCAACGGATGCCGGCCTTATTTTCATCCGCTGTGGTGTGCCGTAGGCTCATAACAACGCTCCACAAACCCGGCAAATGTCGGGAAAGCTGCGCTGTCACTACACAGGATACACGATGAGCCTCCACAAAATCTCCACAAACTCTCTACAAAACCGGCAAATGTCGGGCAAGCTGCGCTGTCACTACCCAGGATACACTATGAACCTCCACAAAACCTCTACAAACTCTCTACAAAACCTTCGCGTCCGGTCGATCGCCCGGCTAATTGGGCAAGAGCGAAGATGAAATGGGCGCAAAAAGAGGACTGGAGGCAAGATAGATTGAAGATGGGGTGTGAGAGGAGATAGATGAGATTAAGTGAGGATTGCAGATATCCAGTGAGAAGTAAGGTCCTGAAATATAATTATGACAAGGCTGGACGCCGAAAGGTTTTGTACGTTGGCAGGCAGTTGCCCAATGACAGTCATGGCCACGATCTGTCATCAAACAGGAAGAAACTGTATGGATTTTTCTTAGAATGCGAAAGTCAAGTTGGTGCGTCCAACTCTAATGAGCAGTTCCGGGGCGTGTCAAACGTGGACTATCACTCTTATTTCGTATGTCGTTGGCGTGCCTCAACCCCCGTCGTCCCCGTTCAGAGAGAGAAAAGGGCCGGGAAGACTACTTTCCCGGCCTTTTTGCGCGCTCAGTGGGACGATTTCCCCGAAAACAGGCTCTTTTTGTCTCGCCGAAAGCCTCACCAAATACGATGCAGGGGGCACTCGGCAACTGCTGCTATTTTCTGTAAATAGCTAATCATAGGGAGGGTTATAGGCGAATGTTTGCTAGAACTTTCGTGCGCAATCCCCACGTGTCCGCGTGGCGCACATGATTGATCCAGCCCTGGACACTGGCGTCGAATGCCGCAAACGTGATCTGTCCACTCCAGTAGCGATCAAGATTGCGTAACAACCGTCGTCGGAAATTGATGACGTTGTGTTTCTTGAGCCGGCGATGGTTCGGGTACACCACGAACCCTAACCAGCGGATCCCGGCTTCCACCATTTGTACCTGCGCTTCGTTGGCGTGGACAGTCAACCGCAAGATTTGCAGAAAGCGCACAATGGCTTGTTTCCATTGCCATAATTGTTTCTTACTATTGGCAAACAGCGCAAAATCGTCCACATAGCGCAGATAAGCCGGACATTTCAGCGCGTGAATGACAAACCAGTCGAGCCGGTTCAGGTAGACGTTCGACCAGAATTGGGATGTCAAGTTGCCAATGGGAAGCCCGCGAGGACGGACAGCAGCCAGTAAATCGTCTCCAGGGAAATAAACCATGTCGTATTCGTCGGCCAGCACACCCGCTCCGCTGGCCAGAATGACGTCCACCAGCCACAAGGTTTCCTTATCTTTGACCACGCGAGTGATGCTTTGGCGCAGAATTCGGTGATCAATAGAAGCAAAATGTTGCACAATGTCCATTCGCAATACGTACCGATAGCGCCGGGCAAACTGTTGCAGACGGTCTACAGCGCGATGGGTTCCCTTGCCGACGCGGTTAGCGTAGCTATCGGCGATGAAACGCTGTTCGAATAACGGCTCGATGATGTTGCAAAGAGCGTGATGCACCACGCGATCGCGAAAAGGAGCGGCGCTGATCTTTCGTCGTTTGGGTTCATGGATGACAAAGTGAGTGTAGGCGCCAGGTTTATATGTATGGCTTCGCAATTCGTTTTGCAATTGCAGCAACCGGTCAGCGACGCGATACTCGAAACGCGCAGTGCTGGCTTTCCCTCGCTTGCCTTTGGCCGCCTTGTGGTATGCCAGCCATAAATTATCCCATTCAATGATGGAGGAAAACATGGAGGATATGGTCATTTTCACCCGGACATATGATTTGATTGCCTGGCTGCTGCCGCGAACGCAACGATTCCCCAAGGCGCAACGATTTATCATTACCAAACGGCTTCAGGATGCGGTGCTGGATTTTCAGGAAGCGCTTTTCTGGGCTAATAGCCATAGTGGTCGCCAGCGTCTGACATTTTTGCAGGCTGCCGATGTACACCTGGACAAGCTGCGACTCTACCTGCGTTTGGTGCACCGCTGGCAATGGCTGAGTAG
>WFQT01000257.1 GCA_015486895.1 Anaerolineae bacterium | reverse complement strand
TTTCAAAGAAGCGTTGGGACGATTATTAGGCGTAACGCCGTGCGCCGGCGTTGTCCCTCGGGAACAGGGAGAGGCTATGGGTAATGAGGCCACCGACGTGATTTACTGTGCTATCAATTTAGCCGAGGCAGAAGTCATGCGAAGTAAATTACGTGGCGCCGGCATTCCGGTTTTCTTGCGGGGCGAGTCGGCAGGCTCCACCGTTTATCCCCTGACCGTGGGTCCATTGGCACAAGTGGAGGTACTGGTTCCTGTAGAGCAAGCGGAGCAGGCGCGTACGCTACTGGATATAGAGCCATTTTCCCCGGAAGAACTGGATGAGTTAGCTTTGCAGGGTTCATCGGTGACTGATCTGAATGGGGCGGAGGAATGATGTGATGCCGGAGAATGAGTGGATATCCTTACCGCAGGGGAAGAGTGGCAAAAAGCAATATAAATTCCTCGTCGGGGGGCTGATCATCATTGCTGCCGCTGTCTATTTGGTTGTCAATGCCTTAGGTGCCACAGGAGCCTATTACCGCACTCCCACGGAAGTGAAAGCCCAGCAGGCATACCTGACCGGCAAAATGATCAGGGTGTCTGGCAAGCTCCTGCCCAAGACCATCGTCTGGGATCCGACAACCATGAAGTTAGATTTCACCATTGTGGATGATAATGGCACGACGTTGCCGGTCCATTTCGATGGTGTCAAGCCGGACAACATGACGGACGAAGCGGAAGCTATCGTCGAAGGCACGTTAGAGGCAAACGGTGTCTTGCAAGCTAATACTTTGCTGCTGAAATGCCCTTCCCGGTACGAACAAGTGAAAATCACAAAATAATACTTTACCGGTGTTGGTCCTATCGTGACTGAATCGGCCTAGTCAGAGCAGGGGAAAACAAGCCAAGAAAATTGCCAATGCCAACAATAGAATGCTTCAGAGGGTACCAGTTAGAGGGTGAAATTAATAGATTGAGCATTATCAATGACCTCAAGGAAAGATACAAGGTAAACCAAACTATCGGTATGAGAAAATCCTTTTTCATCTGTCAGCCTGCCATTGTCGCCTGGGTGGCCGTTATGTTGTTGGCATTACTGCTCCTTTCCCCAGGTAATGCCGGAGCACAAACCAGCATTGACCCATTCGTTGGGAAAGGTAGTATTCGAGGCATGGTGGAAATGGGCAGCGCTGGAATCACTGCCAGCTTGTCTTCTCTGCCTGTAACTTTGACTGCCTTTACTGATGGCAGGCAAATAGGATCGCCGGTGCAAAGTAGGACCGATAGCCATGGCGCATTCCGCTTTTCCCACTTAAACCGGGATGCGACGCTACGTTTCCAGGTGGCTGTTTCCTATGAGAACGTCACTTACAGATCGGCGCTGCTAAGCATTTTGCCGGATACTAACACTGTACCGGTAACCGTAACCGTATATGCGAGTACCGATACTGCTCCCGCTATCCACATCTATCGATTGCACTGGATTCTTAACTTCTCACCCATAGGCCTGCAAGTTGCGGAGTATTACATTTTAGACAACCCGAGCGATCGTACTTACATTGGCCAACCGCTGGCTGGTGTGAGCGGACGCGCCGTGCTGCGGCTGCCTTTGCCCGCCAATGCCAAAGCAGTGCGATTTGTCGACAACGGTGCTTCCGGCCATCGCTTCCAGCAGGTCCACGGCATGGTTATAGACACCCTGCCTTTGCCACCGGGAGAGCAGGTGCGCCGGGTGCTCTTCCGCTATACGGTACCATACGGCTCGTTTCACACCACACTGAAGCACTTCTTACCCTATCCTGCCACTCAAGTCATTCTGGTCGTGCCAAAGTTGGGGGAGAGGATAAAGTCATCTGCTTTCCAGGAGCAAGGAGAGCACCAGATTGACGGCAAACCGTTCGCCATTTGGAGCACTAAGGCGTTGCCTGCGGGGGAACAGATTGCTGTTTCCTTTGCCAACATTCCCGGCCGGCCGCCCATCGCCATCAAGCCGCTGGCTATTGCCGTCGGCGTGCTTGTCTTCTTCGTCGCACTCTTAGTTGGTTGGTATGGTAGCCGGCACCAGCGGCGACCTCCGCAGCCGGTAGATGTCGCCGCCCGGCGTGAAGAGTTGCTCATGGCTATTGCCCGCTTAGATGACCAGTACGAGAAAGGAGCGTTGGATATGCTTACTTACCAGCAGGAGCGTGGCCGCTACAAGCATGCTTTAGCACAGATTTGGGGCGAGGGGAGGGGCCGCGATTGAAGAGCGAAGATCGGAAGCGCCATTCAGGCTGTACTTGGCGTTCTCCAACGATTACTAAATCCACCTGTACAGGTTGGAATCTGGAATCCAGTCACCGTAGGGCGACTTTGCGTAGTGTAGCCCGCAGTTTCAACTGCCAAGCTGCTTGATGTGGAGATTCGTTTATGACGATAAGTGGCGTACGGGTAACCCGCTGGCAGACGTTTTCTCATGCACTCTTCTTGGTGCTCGGTTTTTCGTTGATTTTCACCATCATGGGTGCCTCCGTTGGCCTGGTAGGCTATGCCCTCTACGACATTCTACCCCTGATCGTGAGAGTAGGGGGCACTTTGTTAGTCGTGTTCGGCCTGCGCATCGCCCGGGTAAAGATAGTAACTTGGGGATGGGTCTTAGCCGCGCTGGTCATAGGAGCATTGACGTATTATCTTAGCAAGTCACAATTGCCGTTGCCGCGGCTATTGGATTCAGTACTGGTGGTCGTTTTAACGTTGACCGGCTTGGCTTCCTTTCTTTCTCCCTGCGTCCTGCCGTTAGTACTAGCTTATATCGGCTACCTGAGCGGAGCGGGGGTGAGCAGCGTGGCCCCCGGAGTAGTGGAATGAACAGATCACAGCCGGTTGCCGGTGTCGCTTGCCTGGAGTACTATACTAACAAGCTACTCTACCTCATCGCCAGGCGCTGGCGGGCTTTCTTTAACTTGATCTTGGCCCTCTACGTGCTGTTGCCCCTCTCTGCGCCGGTTTTCATGCACAGCGGGTGGAGCAGCGTCGGCCGGGCTATCTACTTGGCCTACCGTCCCCTCTGTCACCAGTTGCCGGAGCGCTCTTTTTTTCTCTTCGGCGAAAAAGCTACTTACAGCCTGCAGGTGTTGCAGCAAGCGGGTTTGCCTTCCCATGCCTCGCCACAACAGCGTCGTTATTTCATCGGCAATGACCAGTTAGGCTACAAAATGGCTTTCTGCCAGCGAGACACGGCCATCTACACCTCTGCCTTTTTGGCTGGCCTGGCTTACGCCTTGAGCAAAAAACGCTGGCCCCAATTGCCCATTGGCTGGTACTTGTTGTCTATATTGCCCATGGTGATTGACGGCAGCGGCCAACTTTTAGGCCTTTGGGAAAGCAGTTGGTTCTCTCGAGTCATCACGGGGGCTCTCTTTGGCGTCTTCTCCGTCTGGCTGCTCTACCCTTATGTCGACGAGTCGATGCAAGCGCTGGCGACAGAAATAGAGACGAGACCCGCCGGAGGATGAAGTCACCCGGCTACAAAACCAGGTGCTAAAAAAGCGCTTACAAGGATGAACGGCAACATGCATTTGTCTCCCCGCCAACAGAAGTTTGCCTTTCCCTTTGGTCATCCCTGGGAGTTGTGTTAGAATAAACGAACTGGAGTCTGGCGAAAATGACGTTTTAGTTTCGACCTAACTATCTTCGCCACAGATTGCACGGATTAATGCAGATTTTCCTTTGCTTTTCGACCCAAATCTGTGAAGTTCTGTGTTTTTCTGTGGCTAAATTGAAAACGCCAGAGTCCAGTAAGTGGACTTGGATTCACCATGCCAACAACCGGTTGGAAAGAGCCCGTCATCGAATCGGGAGTAATCGCATAGGTAGGAGGTATAATGAAGTATTATCCCACGGAAAAGATTAGAAACGTTGTCCTCATCGGCCACAGTGGCTCGGGTAAGACCTCGTTGACAGAGGCGATGGCGTACAACAGCGGCGTGACCACGCGCATGGGGAAAGTGGAAGACGGCAATACCATTTCCGACTTTGACTCCGAAGAGGTTCGGCGGCAGATATCTATTTACACCACCCTTGTGCCTTTAGAGTGGAGTGAGTACAAAGTGAACATCTTGGACACGCCTGGCTACCCGGACTTCGTCGGAGAGACCAAAGGGGGTATCCGGGCTGCCGACGCTGGGATCATTCTCGTGGACGCTGTGTCCGGCGTCGAGGTTGGCACTGAGTTAACTTGGAATTACTTTGACGAGCGCAATCTGCCCCGGGCGGTGGTTATCCAGAAAATGAACAGAGATAATGCCAACTACGAACGGGTGCTGACGGAACTGAAAGAGATTTTTGACGTTCGTTTCGTGCTGACGCAGCTTCCTATCGGCCGGCAGGAAGACTTCAAAGGCGTTGCCGACCTGATTACCATGAAAGCATATATGGGGGACGATAAAGGGCCAACAGATTTCCCTGCCGACCTGAAAGACCAGGCTGAAGAGTTGCGAGTGGAACTGATTGATGCCATCGCCGAGCAAAACGACGATATTTTGATGAAGTACTTAGAAGGGGAAGATCTGACCCCGGAGGAAATCACCGCCGGGCTGCAGGCTGGCATTGGCAATGGCGAGATCGTGCCGGTTTTCCTGACTGCCGCGACACGTAATGTGGGGGCGGTAGCGCTAATGGAAGCCATTAGCAGTTATTTCCCACATCCGGGTGAAATGCCGGCGGAAATTGCCACCTGTCCAGGGTCGGAGGAAGAAGTGGAACTGCCGCCCAAGGCAGATGGCCCCCTGGCAGCACTGGTATTCAAAACGGTGGCTGACCCTTACGTGGGCAAGTTAAACTACCTCCGGGTTGTCTCTGGTGAATTTCACGCTGACACCCGAGTTTGGAACGCTAACCGAGATGAAGAAGAGCGCGTCGGCCCTGTTTTGGTCACTCGCGGCAAGGAGCAGTCCCACGTAGAAAAGCTTGCCTTGGGGGATATTGGGGCTGTGGCCAAGCTATCTGTCACCGCCACGGGGGATACGCTTTGTTTGAAAGACAGCCAATATTTGCTCAAGCCGCCTGTTTATCCGCACCCCCTGTTCTCCGTAGCAGTCCACCCCAAAAGCAAGCAAGACGCGGCTAAAATTGGTACTGCTCTGACCCGCTTGACAGAAGAGGACCCAACTTTGACCTGGCACTTCGAGCAGGGTACAAAGGAAACCATCCTTTCCGGCATGGGGGATATCCACATTGATATCGCCGTGCATCACATGGAGAGCAAATTCGGCGTTGGCATCAATACCACCCTGCCGAAGGTTCCCTACCAGGAGACAATCAGCCGTTCAGCTTCCAGCTCTTACCGGCATAAAAAGCAAACTGGTGGCGCCGGGCAATTCGCAGAGGTGTATATGGAGGTCAAGCCTCTGCCCCGAGGTAGTGGCTTTGAATACGATACAAGCCGAGTGTTTGGCGGTGCCATTTCTAACTCCTTCTTCCCATCTATCCAGAAAGGGATCCGTTCGGCTCTGGATAAAGGAGCGCTGGCCGGATACCCGGTGGTGGATGTACGTTGCGAGGTGTTCGACGGCAAGGAACATCCGGTAGACTCTAAGGACATCGCTTTCCAGATCGCTGGCCGGGAAGTATTCAAGAAAGCCTTCATGGAGGCTAAGCCGGTCTTGCTGGAACCGATTATGAAGGTGAGAGTGATCGTGCCCGACGAGTATGTGGGAGATATTATGGGCGATTTGAACACCCGCCGAGCCATCATTCAAGGAATGGGGCAGGAAAAGGGCAAATCGGTGATCACTGCGCTGGTACCGCTGGCAGAAATGCAGCGCTACGCCATCGAACTGCGTTCCATCACCCAAGGCCGGGGCATTTTCTTCATGGAGTATTCCCACTATGAACAAGTACCGGAGCATGTAACTGAGGAAGTCATCGCCGCCATTAAGCGTGAGCAGGAAAAGAAAGAATAACTCTCACTTAAGTCCAGGTAGTGGTATCTCTCTCGCAAGCGATAATGGGAAGCTTGCGAGAGAGATTTTTTATTTCTGCTGGAAGGCGGTGATGCAAACGTACTCGCTAGGAAAAGGATACGTCCTGGGGTAAACTAAGGAAAGCGTCATCTGGTAGTGAACGTCTGGTTTGAAGGTGGAATAATCGCCTCCGACTATACCGATGACGTGATAGAACGGCCCGGAGCGTGTCAATTTGGCGAAGTTAATGATGGAGCCAGTTTGGCAAGGATGGTCGAACCACCCTTCTATAGTGATGGATTCCGGGAGCGTGTAGTCGGCCGGCCCCATCTTCCCATATTTCTCCCGTTCCGCTT
This sequence comes from Anaerolineae bacterium, assembly GCA_015486895.1. GTDB lineage: Bacteria > Chloroflexota > Anaerolineae > JAADDB01 > JAADDB01 > S014-12. The sequence goes on along the minus strand of WFQT01000257.1, from coordinate 5,754 downwards.
GCAATGCAACCAAGCGCTGCTTGTACGTTTGCACTTTCGCAGGGTCTTTGCTGTTTTGCAACCACGCCTGGTAGCGCTGAATCTCCAGGTCAACAGCTTTCTGCGTAGCTTGTAGGCAGGCTGATTTAAGGGTCATCGGTGTGCCTCCTTCGGAAACGGTTGCCGGGTGCGGTACACATCCGGCCAGGAGCAGTGCCAACAGAACTAAGCCTGACAACATCCAATTACTCTTCCTGTGCATTTGTCTCTCCTCTCACCCTAACCCGGCTAAGCCGGAACCTCAAAAAGACCGACCATAGATTACAAACCACAGATTACACAGATTGCACGGATTATAAAGTCTGATTCGCAAACAGGCTGCGGTATATCGCTTAGCTGTAGGGCAGGTTGGCTGCTACGTAGCTACAGGCCCCATCGAGGACGTGATTCGCATCTGTCTGCATAATCTCTCTCCAACCTGACAGAGCAGCCTACCTACCGTCTCCCGATCTAAATTTTCATCCGCCGGGGTGCGCCGTAGGCTCATGGGCGTTCCTTTGCACCCAATCCTCCCAGGCAGCGGTTAGGATTGCCCACTCCGCCAGAGAAAGCGTCTCAGCACGACGCCGTGGTGTAATGCCAATCCTTTCTAAGAGAGCAATAGCCTCTGCCTTGGGCAAACCTAACTCCCGAGTCAGGTTGTTCTGTAACTGTTTGCGTCGCTGACTGAAACCGGCCCGTACAACGCGGAAAAAGCGCTCCCGGCAGGGATAAGGCCACGCTTCCGGCAGTGAGACATCCACCCGCAACAGTGCCGAGTCTACTTTAGGGACAGGGTAAAAGGCCCCGGCAGGTACTTTTGTGACAATACGAGGCCGGCCGTAAAACTGGACGCTTACCGCTAACAAACTCATTCGCGGTGGCGAGGCGACAATACGCCGCGCTACTTCCCACTGTAACATCAGCACTGCCAATTGCGGCGGCGGGGAAGCTTCCAACAGCCGTCGCAGCAGCGCTGATGTGATGTAATACGGCAAGTTCGCCACCACTTTGTAGCGGGGCTGTGCTTGGCCGCTAACCCGGCGTACTAAATCGGCCATATCCGTTTTTAGAATGTCGGCATGGACGACAGTAACGTGGCTTTGTTGGGCGAAAGAGCGACGCAAGTAGGAAACGAACTCCTGATCAAGTTCGACGGCAATTACGCCGCCGGCCGCTCCTGCCAGACGAGTCGTCAACGTGCCCGGCCCTGCACCTACTTCCAGCACCCAGTCGGCCTTGCTAATTTCCGCTGCCGCCACCGCTTGCTGCAGGTAGGTCGTCGCCGTCAAGAAATTCTGGCCCAACGATTTGCGAGGCCGCAGGTCAAGCTCTTGCAGGATATCTTTGACGCCGGGAGAAACATCTTCGCGGTCAGACATAGCGGGGCGGCAGGTAATCGCCTTTGACCGGCTCCACGTCCGGAGCTGAAGGCGTTTCTTGCAACCACTCCGGCCACGTCAGCCGCCGGAAAACATCCGTCCAGAGGACAGCATCGAAGGCTAAATAAAGACCGCGCAGGAACAATGCCGGCAAGATCACGAGGGGCACTACCAACGCTACCAATAATACAATGGAGTTCCAGGAGTGGAAACCGAAAAAGTGAAAGCCTTGGCCACTAAGTAGGAGCACGAGGCCGACAGTCACGCCTACAATTATAGCTAAGATGCCAACTGTCAGCACTTGGATGATTTTCCAGCCGATGGCCGCTGCTAGCGCCAGCAGCCAGACACCTATAATGGAGCGCCACTCTCCCCACATGAGATGCCACCCCCGGCCCAACGCCTCCACCGGCCCTATCTCTTCCAGAACAATGTAACGAAGCGCTAAGCCTTTCCATAGGGAGACGATCGCAGAAAGTAGTAAGATGAATACGACCAGCAAGAGAATCCCGACAAAGCCAACGATGATCAGCCCGGCAATGGCGATGTGAGGATGATGGAATAGCATTCCCACACCTGGCGCTCCGCCTAACAAGAGAAAGAGGAGCAGGATGGGTATCACAACTGTTATCAATACAATGAAAAACAGCAATGTCCAAACGATCAGATCGGCCAGGAATACATGCCAGGCAGAATGAGACCAGCCACCCTTTAATAATGGCCACCAGGAAGGAAGTGGCTCTTCTCGCAAGCTTACATCACTTGCCCGGTATAGGGCAACCGTTGTCACAACATTGATCACGACTATTACGGTGGCAATGCCTAAAGCGACGATGACGGCCAGGAGGACAATAGTAGGGAGATTCGCTTTCACTAAGCGGTCAATGTGATATATCGGCTGTCGGTAAGTCTCAAAGGAGGATTCTCTTGCACGATAGTTAAAGCCGGTGCCAAAATTGAGATTAATGACGCCGCTTCCTCCGGCCAGGGCGAAAATAAAGCCCAGAATCCAAAGGGATGGCGTTCGCCAAACAATTTTCGCGGCACGTTGTAGCAAGTCAAAAGGCTTGTCAGGTGGTTTCATGGCTTGTGCATTCTCCTTCTTCTCCTTCCCGGGAGCGCAGCCACTCGAAATAGAGCAACGTTACACTACCCAACAGGAACAATAGTAGCAATGTAGGCAGGATAATGTTCAGCCCATCTGCAATCCAGGCGGGCAGCAAAATGGTTGCGTTGCTCGTCAATAGATTCAATGGCCAAGCAGCTAACGCGTAAAACCAGTCCTCCCAGAGCGATAGGTCAACGGTCGGCAAAAAGTGTAACAGTGGGTTCAAAGTCAGTGCCAGGAAGAGCAAAAAGACCAGATGAGCACCGATGACCGTTGCCACGTAAAGAAGGGAAGGCATCATAGCTGCATGCATGGGGCAGAGCGGGCGGCGGACCGTTTTCAACCGCGGTGACAAGCTGCGCCAAAAAGCAGCATACCCGCTCTCCAGCTCCGGCGGTAATTGGTCTTGCTGCAACAGTCGGTGCAAGGCCATCAATTCCCGTAGCTTGCCCTGGCAAACTGGGCAGTGCCGAATGTGTTCCCCAACCTGCTGGCGCAACGCCATCGGCAACTGGTCGTCATAATATGGAAGCAGCAACGCTTCCCACTCTACATGATTCTCCTCATTTTTCATGATACAAATATGGCTCCAACTGTTCTCGCAGTTTCTTACGAGCGTAACTCAACCGTGACATAACGGTTCCGATAGGAATGTCCAATACCTCGGCAATTTCTCGATAGGAAAGCCCTTCGTATTCCCGCAAAATCAACGCCGCTTGACTTCGTTCCGGCAGAGTAGCAATGCTTTCTGCAATAAGCCGGTTTAGCTCCCCGGCCAACGCAGCCTGTTCTGGGACAGCCAGCCGGCCCTGAGCTACCAATTCTTCTTGCACTGGAACGGAATCTAATTTCCGCCGACGTAAGTAATCGAGTGCCTTATTGCTGGCAATACGCCCCAGCCAGGCCCGCAGGCTACGATCATTTTGGGGCCGGAAGCGGGGCAAACTCTGCCAGCCGCTGAGAAAAGTCTCCTGTACCAAGTCTTCCGTCAGCCCCGGATGACGAACGAGCCGATAAATAATACCTGTAACGTACTTATAATAGTGTTGCACAAGCTGACCGTAAGCGGCTTTGTCTCCAGCTTGCGCTGCTAACAGTAGCTCTCTTTCGTTGACCGGTTCTTGTCCTGGTAACATCTTTATACCTCATAAACGGAAAAACCGGGGAGGTTATTCGATGGCGAGCTCCCCTGCTGCCCCAGTCGCGTCGATAGAGAATGTTCCTCTCGTCAATATACTGCTCGTAGATAGCCACAGAAAAGCACAGAAAACCCGCAGAGCATTTTCATCGTTATACAGCGTGCAAACCGCTCATGGAGACTGCTTCGTAAAGAGCACGCAGATGACGCAGATTCTCAAGATTTCCGCAGATTTTTATAAAATCAGATCATCAGCATCCATCAGCGTTATCTGCGTTCTATTTTCATCGTTATTAGTGAGCTTGCGCTCATGGCGATTGCTACGAAACTGAGCATAGTTCATACAGTTGCGCTGAACTTTGAAGTTTCCCACAATTGGGGTACATGCTTCAAGTAAGAATTGTGCTGGCTGCTTACCCGTGCGTAAGTGCCATGATGCTATCACGGAGAGAAAAAGGATGTCAAATTATCATCCTGAAGCCGCCATTAGAAGCGGCCGGTGGAGTAGTATCATAGACACGCCGGGCATCATTCCATAGGGAACGATGGGGTCGACGGTGCTGGTCGGAGACGGCGTTGCTTTCTCCTTGCCGGGACCACTCTCCGCTCAAAGCCGCGGGTATAAAGGTGATGGTAAATCCCGCCCAAAGCCAGAAGCTGTTCATGCGTGCCCCTTTCCACCAGGAATCCATGGTCAAAAACCAAAATACGGTTTGCTTTGGTGATCGTGCTCAAGCGATGGGCAATGACCAGCGCCGTACGACCTGCGAGCAACCTGTCTAACCCCTGTTGGATTAGCCGTTCCGTTTCGGTGTCGATGCTGGCAGTAGCTTCATCCAGGATGAGGAAACGGGGGTTTGCCAACAGGGCGCGAGCAAAAGCCAGTATTTGTCGCTGGCCCACGGAAAGAGAAACCCCTCCTTCTTCTACCTGGGTCTGATAGCCTTCCGGTAGACGGCTGACAAACTCGTGGGCTCCAACCGTTTTAGCCGCGGCAATTATCTCTTCTTCCCCAGCATCCAGGCGGCCATAGCGAATGTTTTCCAGAATGCTGCCTCGGAAAAGAAAGTTCTCTTGCAGCACCACTCCCACTTGACGGCGTAGGGTCGGCAAATCCACCTGCCGGATGTCATGCCCGTCCACTAAGATATGCCCTTCCTGGATGTCGTAGTAACGCCCCAACAGGCGGATGAGAGTCGTTTTGCCGGCACCGGTGTGGCCCACAACAGCCACCGTTTCTCCCGGCCGGACGTGAAAGGAAACGTCTCGCAGCACCCACTTTTCGTCTCCATAGTGAAAGCTAACATGCTCAAAGCGAATATCCCCGCGCAACGGCTTTAGTTTCACGGCGCCGGGAGGAGAGGTAATTTCCAGCGGCGTGTCCATTAGCCGGAAGATGCGCTCACTGGCCGCCATGGCCGACTGCAGCGTGTTATAACGTTGGGCAATGTCGCGGATCGGGTTGAAAAAGCGATCGACGTAGAGGATGAAAGCTACCAGAACCCCGGCAGAAGTCTCGCCGCGTAGTACGCCTTTTCCTCCAAACCAAAGCACCAGCGCTACGGCCAAGAGCCCCAGAAAGTCTACACCTGTAAAGAAAACAGCCCCCAGCCGGGTTGCATGCAGGTTAGCTTGTAGAAAGCGGCCATTCACTTCTTGCCGAAATTGGCGCAGGTTATATCGTTCTCGGGCAAATGCTTGATCCACACGAACGCTGCTAATGTGCTCTTCTATGTAGCCTAAGAGCTCGCCGTTGCGCTTGCGCACCGCCCGGTACGCTTCCTGCACGTGGCGCTGCCAGATTTCCGTGGCTATAACCATGACTGGCAGCACGGAGAAAGTGATAAGCGCTAAATGAGCATCCATGCTGAGCATGATGGCCACTACACCGAAGAGGACGAGGAAATCGCTGGCAGTGGAGGTCAGCGACCAGGTGATGAGGTCTTGCAAGACGTTGACATCGGAAGTCACCCGGGACATGAGCACGCCTGTTTCTTCCTCATTCAGCCGTCGCATGGGAACCTGCTGCAAGCAGGAGAAAAGTTCGTTGCGGATGGTAAAAATAGCCCGTTGCCCGGCGGTGGCAATTGCTTTCACCTGTATTTGTC
>WFQT01000256.1 GCA_015486895.1 Anaerolineae bacterium | reverse complement strand
CCCCAATTCTGGGGGTGTGTTGCTCCCCCCAAAGTTGGGAGATAGGGGGCGTTTTCATCCGCTGTGGTGTGCCTGTCTGCGTGCCCGCACAGGCAGGCCGAAGGCTCATGCCAACTCTTTAGTATAACTAATTATACGCCAGAAAGCCCGCACTAATAAAACAATGGGTCAACATTTTTCACATATAACCCTAAACTATTATTAGGCGGAAAGGTCTACACAAATCTCCTTTGCAGGGTAATAAACGTGTCCTTTCCGTATATCACGCTCTCTAAGCTAAAAAGCAACCACAGATTACACTGATCCCACGGATCAAAAACACCATGTGACTACTCAGCCTTGAGCAAATAGAACGCAGATACCGCAGATTTCACGCTGATGCCCGCAGGTAAAGCAAATAAACCAGAAACGATCAGCGTCATCAGCGTTCTATTTACGAAGCAGAAGGGAGCAAAGACGCAAAAGTTTCTAATTCTCTCTTTGCGTCCTTGCGTTAGGCTTCTTCCTCACCGCGCTGACTATTTTCGTCGTTATGTGGTGAGCTATCACTCGTGACAATTGCTCTGGAGAGCCAACCAAGCCCTAGCTTCTGCAATGTCTCCGGCTTCGGGATGCCATTTTCGTCCCATCCGGCTATCCAGTAGTAACGCTTGATAGCTTCCGAAAGCTCTTTCTGGCTCAGCCGTTTTCCATTCGTTGGGATACCCGATAGAACCATGAACATCCGTTTTAAGAGTTTATTATCTTTAGCCCTAACGCCCTGACGCTTATTGAAGATCTTCATCATGCTCACCCGTCTAGCCCCGAGATCCATCAGTTCGTCCATTGTTACGTCCCAACCGGTGGTTGCTCTGGCAAAGGTCAGCAACTCGTCCGGCCCGAAGGGTTCCGCTCCCACGCCGAAGACAAATTGGCACACGTTTAGGGCATCCAGAGCACTATAAAAGTACTGGGCCATCAGTGCAATGCGAACCTTCTCTTCGCTCAAAGCCTCAGTCGCCAATGGAGCGGTGAACTCAAACCCGGCCAGTTGCTCAAGCCGCGCCTGCTTGAGTCCAAAGCGATAATTAGCACTATGAGCAGAGAGATTGCGGCTGTCATTGAGATGATTCATGGTGTGAGCTAATCCAAATGAGCGTTTGAGTTGGGATATGTGAGCCGGGTTATTGTGTTTATTGATCGTTAGCAGAAGAGCTTCCGCCTCCGGACCAATCTTGGCGGCGGCTCTATCGACTCCTTCTGCCAGTAGGTCTCCTATTCCCTCTCTGGTCAGAATTAAGGTGGTGAGCTTGAGCATGGAGGCCGAGTCGCCGAAGCGGGGGTGCAGTTGTTCAGAGCTCCCATCTAATTTCTTTTTTATGAACTCATTTTGATATGCTTCCATAGCCCACGCGACGGCAGACCCACAGGAGATAGTGTCCACGCCGTATTTGGCACAAAGCTCATTAGCCTTGGCAATGGCTTCCAGGTCATTCACGCCGCAGTAGGAACCAAAGGCTGCTATGGTCTCGTATTCTGGGCCTCCATATCGTGGGTCGACCTTCCATGGCCCATCTTCAACTTTGACCACAGGCTTGCAGGCAATAGGACAAGCAAAACAGGTTTCCATGTCCTTTAGGATGGTTTCTTTCATCCGTTCGCCGCTGATGGCGTCCGCGTCTGGAAAGTATCTGTTTGGGTAATTGTTGGTAGGTAGGCCACTGATGCTGTTTTGATATTTTACCAATGCTGCAGTGCCGTAACTATGGAGTGATTGAGCCCATCTGGAATTCTCGATTTTCCCCTTCGTGTTTTTGATAAGAGATCGTATGCTTTCCGGATCAGCCACTTTCGGACTTCGGTGGCCACGAACGGCGATAGCTTTCAGGTTCTTGCTCCCCATGACCGCTCCTAGCCCGGTTCGTCCATTGGCCCGGTTTGCCATGTGCATGATAGCCGCAAACCGCACTAATTTTTCTCCTGCCGGCCCGATCTCCGCTATTTTGACTTGCCTATCTCGCAGTTCTTCCCGTATCAGGTCTTCTGTATCCCCTGTTACTTGCCCCCAAATGTGATCTGCCGGCCGGAGCTCAGTTTCTCCGTCATGTATCCACAGATATACAGGGCTCGGTGCTCTCCCACGAATGATTACAGCGTCAAAGCCGGCAAATTTCATCTCCGCCGGTAGAAAGCCACCGCTCTGGGAATCCCCAATGGTACCAGTCAATGGAGACAGGGCCGTAACTGTGAGACGGCTGTTTCCGGCTACAGGGACGCCAGTCAGTGGGCTGATGGCGAATATCAACACGTTTTCCGGGCCGAGGGGATCGACACCTGGCGGAATCAGTTTCAATGCATAATAAATACCTACGACGCTGCCACCCCAGTAGAGGCGGTACCACTCCTCTGACGGCTCTTCCGTCCACAGGTTTTTGGAGGTCAAGTCAACGTGCAGTATCTTGCCGGCGTATCCGCGCCCAGATTTCACTTGGCCTATCCTTTCTTTTTGCCATTTCAGATTCCAAGGGATGCTGTTATAGCCTGGCTTATCCCCTCCTTCAGATTACATGCCTTATCTCCACATATTCTATCAACTGATTATGACTGACACCGCTGGAGAAAGTATGTCGGTTCCTGCTCCTAAAGCCACATTAACATAGCTATCTCTTGAGGCAGGGGAAATCTGCTTACGTTATTAGGATTCTCTTTTGCTCCTTAGGATATAAATGCATACAGAGAGTATTAATGTGACCAATGCCAATAAACCTAGTTCCCACAGTAGAAAGGAAGAATCGCTTTGAGGACTGCTCGCACTTGTCTGTTCTAACTCCACGGTTACTACCAACATTCTACGGATTATTGCAATAATACCTACAACTAAGAATGGATCAGCTACTAGTCTGTGTTGGCTGATGGAAATATCTAGAGTATGGAGTATTTCCATCAGCATCATGACCAGCAGGAGGGATTGCAGCAATTGTAGCGCGTTGTCGTGTATGTTAGCATTGATGTTAAGTACGAAGCGGTAAAATCCAAATATCAACAGGATGCCGGCCGCAGAAATCAGTATCAATATCGTCACGTAGTAGATCGCACTTTCCAGTTTATCTAAGATGGAAAGCATGCGAGGTTGCTTCCGCGAGCTTGTTACGTTATCAGTAGGCCTCTGTGATACCACTTGGCGCTCCATACATGATTTCTACGACAGCCTGATATTGGCACGAGAACGTGAGTTGTTTTTGTGCGGCCAGTTTATCGAAAAGCGATCCTGGCGGCACAGTGTGTTGGCGTATGACATTAGGGTGCTAACAAATCCGAGGAAGCAAATCCCCACTTAACGGGCCAACAATACGTTGCGCGCCCAACACTGTGTGCAGAACTACGCGTCCGGAATGCTGGTTGGTAACCATGCCGATACGGGTGGCACCTGTACCAAAGGGATGACCTTTTAGTGCTTCTAAAGCCACATCAGCTTCGTCAGGTGGGACAATGGCTATAAAAACGCCTTCATTGGCCACGTATAGCGGATCAAGCCCTAGAAGAGCACAAGCACCTTTAGCTGCTTCTTCAATCGGAATAGATGCCTCTGACAGAATCATTCCCACATCAGATGCGACTGCCAGTTCGTTCAACACAGTGCCCAGCCCTCCACGAGAGGCATCTCTCAAAACGTGTGTGTGTGGGGCGACTTGGAGCATATCAGCGACAATTCCGTTTAACGGTGCTGTGTCGCTGGCGAGCACACTTTCAAATTCTAGGCCTTCGCGCTGGGTCATGATAGTCATCCCATGGGATGCTATCGGTCTGTTGATTAAAATGACGTCACCAGGCTGGGCGTTGGCAGCATCAATATTTAGATGTGGAGGCACTACACCTACACCGGCCACACTAATGTACACTCCATCTCCCTTGCCGCGTTCTACAACTTTGGTGTCCCCGGCAACTAGTTGGACTCCGGCTGTGGAAGTTGCCGTCGCCATAGAATCCGCTATACGGCGCAGGGTTTGTATTTCCAAGCCTTCCTCTATGATGAAGGAAGCAGCAATCCAAAGGGGACGTGCTCCCATCATTGCCAGATCGTTCACCGTGCCATACACAGCAATTTGCCCGATATCCCCACCATGAAAGAAAAGAGGATTAACGACGTGTCCATCTATGCTGAACGCCAGGTGCCCCTCTTTCTCCACCTGAACCAAAGCCGCATCGTTCATACGATCTAAAGCGGGATTGCTGAAACGATGGGCGAAAACACTCTCTATTAGCTGTTGCGTCATCCGCCCGCCGGTGCCGTGGGCCATTGTAACGCGTTGTTTTTTGTACATCAGCGCCTCCTTATTTTTTCAATTCGACTGCCCATAAAGGTAATAGGCGGAACAAGCACCTTCATCTGAAACCATGCAGGGACCTTTGGGGTGATCGGGAGTACACGCTTTGGCAAACAAAGGGCATTCCGGCGGTTCCACTATGCCCCGCAACACTTCACCACACCGGCATCCTGGTGGCTCTCTGGACGGCACTTGCGGCATAGAGAAGCGCACTTTGGCATCGTAGTGAGCATATTTGGCGCGAATGGCCATCCCACTAAGCGGCAGCACCCCAAACCCACGCCAATCGGCGTCGGACACCTCAAAGACTTCATTCATGATCTTCAAAGCTGCCAAGTTACCCTCCGGAAGTACTGAGCGGGTATAAGCGTTTTCCACCGTAGCGATGCCATTAGCAACCTGATGGACCAACTCATGCACCGTGAGCAAGATATCCACCGATTCAAAGCCGGATACTACAACGGGCATGCCATGTCTTTCCGGCAGGAACCGCCAGGCATCTGAGCCGATAATCGTGGCAACATGCCCAGGACCTATGACACCACTAAGCCGCACTTCCCCTCCGTTGAGAATTCCTTTCATTGCTGGAGGTGTATATTTGTGCATGGAAAATACCGAATAATTATTGAGCCCTAACCGTGCTGCTTCTAGAATTGAAGCGGCTACCCCTGGAGCAGTAGTCTCAAACCCCACGCCCAAAAATATGACTTCTTTGCCCGGATTCTCCACAGCAAGCTGGACTGCGTCCAAAGGGGAATACACAACGCGTACATCAGAACCACTAGCGGAAGCCTCTTGCAAAGTGTAAGTCGTCCCCGGAACGCGTATCATGTCTCCAAAAGAAGTCAAGATTACATTGGGGATATTGGAAAGAGCAATTGCCTGGTCTATATCCGCCTGGGAAGATACACAGACCGGGCACCCCGGGCCGGAGAGCAACTTTACTTGAGATGGCAATAACTGTCGGATGCCGAATTGCATGATGGCGTGTGTGTGACCGCCACAAAATTCCATAAATGACATTGGTACTGTGGCCATTTCGGCGATTTCATCGAGGAGCTTGCGCGCTAAAATGGGGTTTTGAAATTCATCTACGAACCGCATAGTTCACTCTTTACTCCTCTGTTCCGATCTCAGTAGTCGCGATGGACTCAGGTCTCCCATTTTAGAAACTAACTTAAGTGTTAACCTAGCTTCTTCAGGGTCTACCTTGCCAATAGCGAAGCCCGTGTGCACCAGCACGTAATCGCCCACCTTAACGCCCGGCAACAATTGAACACTAATAGTGCGATGAACACCGCCAAAATCAGCTTTTGCTCTATTGTTATTGATCTCTATAATTTTTGAAGGTACGGCAAGACACATAGTATTTAACTCCTTTTGATCTGAAAGGCAGCAATCGCCGCCTGACCCAAAGAGATTCCGCCATCGGTAATGGGAACTTGATGGTGTGTGTATACAGTGAATCCCTTTTCTTCCAATGCAGATGCTATTCCGTCCAAAAGAATACGATTCTGGAAACACCCTCCACTTAACGCTACAGTTTGTAGGCCGGAAGATTCACTTAGGATATTAACTAATGCAACAGAAGCCGCAATCATAGTTTGGTGAAATCGAGATGAAATCACTGGCACAGGGACATTGTTACGTAAATCACTGACAATCGATCGAACAATCGGTTCCACGCGGATCTGTCGTACACCGGATATGTTACTAATCTCGTACGGATAAGCAGCTTGCCCCGGGGCCTTGGCAGCCTCTGTCTCAAGTTCAATGGCAGCTTGCCCTTCGTAAGTCACCGAACTCCGCACGCCCAGCAACGCCGAGACGGCATCGAATAGACGCCCGCAACTGGAGGTCAGGGGCGAGTTCAGCCCCTTTTTCGCCTGCGCGAGCACTATCTTCCGCTCCGCCTCTGGCACGCGCTTCCAGGAGCCTATCTCTTCCGGTAATTCTCCGAAAGCCTGCTGGAGTAGCGCCAGGGCGATCCGGTATGGGTTCCGGATCGCCGTGTCACCGCCGGGGAGCGGGAACGTCGAAAGGTGCCCGATCCGCCGGTAGCCGCTCAAACTTGCCAACAGAAACTCACCACCCCAGACAGTCCCGTCAGGGCCGTATCCTGTGCCATCGAAAGAAAGCCCGATAACCGGACCGGAAACTCCGTTCTCGGTCAGGCAGGATGCGATGTGAGCGTGATGGTGTTGGACCTGCACGCGCTGGGCTCCCTCCAGCCCTTTCAGGTTCTCCAGCGCTGCCTCCGCCGCTGTGCTGAAATCGGGATGCAGGTCGTAAGCCACTATCGTCGGGTGTAGGCGAAACAGGTCCATGAATCTGTTGGCGCTTTCCGCAAAGAAATCCCATGTGCTCAGATAATCCATCTCGCCGATGTGTTGGCTTAAGAAGGCGTAATTACCGTTCAGAAGACAAAAAGTATTTTTCATCTGACTACCCATTGCCAACACGGTCTCGGGAGAGCGGAATTTCAGCATGACCGGATACGGCACGTAGCCGCGGGACCGGCGGATGGGGAAAGCGCCGACTTTGCCTGGCATCCAAACGCTGTCGTCCACGCGGTTGTGTATGGGGCGATTGTGCCACAGGTAGCCATCCACGATGGCGTCTAGCTTCTCACGCGCTTCCTCGTTGGTGCGAGCGATGGGCTCGTCCTGCCGGTTGCCGCTGGTCATCACTAGGGGGCGGCC
>WFQT01000255.1 GCA_015486895.1 Anaerolineae bacterium | reverse complement strand
CTTTCGCACACCAGTATAGCGCTCCGGAGGCAGTTTGTTTATGAGGATTTTCTCTATTCACGCCCATTGTCTGCCGAGGCATAGCCTCGGCAGACAATGGGCGTGAATAGAGAAAATCCTCATAAACAAACTGCCTCCGGAGCGCTATACTGGTGTGCGAAAGTGTCGGCCGGCACCGGTATAGCAGGGACTGTGTAGCCCCTGCAATTTCAGTCTATGTGCGAATGGAGGTCGAAAATGAAAAGGAAACATAGTATTTACAACGCCCTGAGCCGAATCCGTTTCGTCGTTTATTCGCTGCTGATCATTTCCTTGCTTACTGGGATAGGCCAGGTGGACAGAGCTTTCGCAACCTCTGGTTTTGATCCAGAGACGCAAGGGATTACCATTGCAGCAAATTAAACGATATCGAATCATTCATCTCCTACGAACGGATGGGTCAGGAGGGTAGTCACCAAATACCCTTTACCGAGAATCGACAGGAATTGGACTGTAGTAGAGAGAAAACAGTAGACGTCGCGTGATGCTTTTGGCGTGGTACATAAGCACATATTAGTAGTAAGAGAGAGTCCACTTTTATACAGCGATAGATCCTGTAGGCGACAGGCAGATATCAATAACGCTACCACACGGGGTAGCACAAATGGGTGTACTTATCTGCGAATCACGTCTCAGGACGACGCAGATCCAAACCCATATTGGGGTGTAGTTTCTCACCTGGTCTCTTACATGAAAGTATACTATCCTGCGTCAGGTTCGCCGAAGTATTATGCCCCCTACGAGGACACAATGTGGTGGACACGCGAAGGTTCATACGACAACGTGGAGAACGCTTACTACCATTCAGGGTGTCAAGGAGGATGCTACACCTGCGTTGACCAGGATGATACCTACCGTTCGGAAGATGGGCCTTGGATCCCAGGTTGGGATGGCAATGAATCGTGGCATTACACATACTATTACGGATCATGGCCTGGACCACATCGTGCAGTGGGTAGCTGGTCACCTTTTGATGTCAATGCCCAGTCAGAGATATGGGTGAACCAAATGAAAGTAGGGAGTCTGGAGGCTGTGGTCTATTGGTCTCCTCGACCGTAAGTCAGGCCCCCCCATGATTGAAGCCAGGAAAAACATTTAGCTTCAATTTAAGGCACACAATGGTTACTTTATCCTGCCACAATGTACTCTGCATTGTGGCAGGATCCTCGCGGAAGGAGATAGACTTATGAAGGATGTCAGCCTGGAGAGGATGATACGGGGTATAGTGGGAGGCATCGTTATTTTAGCCATCATGTTGACAGGCTGTTCAGCGCGCGGTGGCGGAGCGTCCAACCATTCTGTTATCACGCAAGTGATCACCATGCCGCAAAAAACGCCACAATCCCGTGAAACAGAAACGCCTCCCAAGTGTACGGCCATGCCCAAAGGGATGGAATTGCGGGTTGCCGAAAAGCATGAACAGTGGGTTTTGGAAGGGCAAGGCTTCCGGCCCGGGGAGCGCGTGTCCATCGCCGATTGGTGTGAAGGTCACCATGTCGAGGCGATCTTTGGGCTTCCTTCCCCACATTCTGTGCCAGCAGTTGATGTCGACGGGAATGGCCAATTTGTGTACGAAGATTGGGCGAAAGTTTTCCCGCTGGGTATTGTACCCCCGGATCGCGGGATTATTTGCCAGGTGTACGTGACCCATACAGGCGGCACGGCTTGCATTAAAGTCAAGTTGACGAGGCATATTGAGGAGTTGCCGTAGGAAAAGGGGCCAATACCGCGCCAACGTCGCACGACAGCCATCGCGCCGCTGGCGCCTATGAGAAGGAGGACAGGATGCGCTTTACAAAACAAGCACGCAGGGGTATGTTGTTAGGATTGTTGGTTGCGCTGGTTTTATTGGCCTGTGCTGCACAAAAGACGCCAACAGTCCAGCCCACGCCGCCTCGGGTCATCAAAATTATCGACAAAAACCCGGTGAAGCAGCCAACCGAATCGCCGCCGCCTATCTGTAAAGCCCACCAGGGGACAAAATTGCAGATGCTTACGACGGCTGATGGCTGGGTGCTGGCCGGGACCGGCTTTCAGCCTGGGGAAGAAGTCGTCATTGATTCATCCTGTGCGACGCCAGTCAAATCTCGTCGATCGAGGGACAACGGTGAGGTTGTCAATGCAAAGGGACAATTTCGTATAAGCTATCCAAGAGACATTTCGAGCCTGAGTCAAATCGATCCCGAGTGTGGGTTGAGGTGCGACATCAGGGTAGTTCACGCCAAGGGTGTAGCGTGCCTCACGGTGCATATCACGGCGAAAATCACACAACTGAAATGAGCGCTGCCCGTTTGCCGATGGCGACGCATTGTGTCGCGTGCCGTCGCAGCAGAAACAGGTTCTTGCAACGGACGTGTGTCAGTGCCGGCAAACATGCCGGTTGGTGTTGACCATGCCATAGCAACCCCGCGTTGGAGGTTGTCGGATAGGAGGTACGCATAGCATGATTACCTCGAATCCCTGTGGTTTGCTCTGCTTCGCATTGTTCCCGCTGCTCGTGGCCCTTTTTGCTTGGCGGAGAAAAAGCTACGGTGTGGCGGCGTTTTGTGTCATTTCTATCCCTTTCGGCGTTGGGCCGCTGGTGGCACTGTTGGCGCTGTTCAAGCTTCGCAAATGGGAACGGCTGCTGGATGTATGGTTGCTGCTCGTTAGCGTCACCATTCTGCTCATGATGGCCTACGTCATCAACCATTATTTCCTCTTTGCGGGACGTTAAGTTCTCCGATGTTCCACCAAGCGGGGCAGCACGTCACCCGCTGAGCGAAAGCTATCATCCTACAAAGGCGCATGGTTCTCCGTATGGCAGAAAACAGGGGAAAATCCGCACAGACAAACCACTTTCGGCGCTCTATACTGGACGGTGAAAGTGTCGGCCGGCACCGGTGTAGCGGAGGCTGTGTGGCCTCCGCAATTTCAGTCTATGCGCGAATGGAGGTCGCAAATGAAAAAAGAAGTGGATTTCGGCGTTGTTGACTGTTGTGGCGCTATTGCAAGTTTTGTCGCTGCTCGGGGCATTGGCAAGCCGGCCCGCGCCCACTATGTCAAGGAACACGATAG
>WFQT01000254.1 GCA_015486895.1 Anaerolineae bacterium | reverse complement strand
ATAAAAGTCTGTATCACTGGATAATAAAGGAAAACGACCAGAATAAGCAATGTCGGAGATAAAAGAGCTACAGGAAGCCATTTACCTTCGAATTTCGCCGGGTACATACTCACCTCGTTTCTACGATCGATAATCAAGGGACCATACGCCCCGCTGTCTAGCACAAACGAGACGCATGATCCATTTGGACTGTATGTAGCCAGCTATCCTTGCGCCAGAATAGCCGACATGCCTTATTTCACGGATTTGTTGTAATCGGAGATCGCTTTGTCTGCTTGCGTCTTCGCTGCGCTCAAGGCGTCATTCACGCTGGCTTTGCCGGCGAGCACTTTTTCTATCGCTTGCTCGACGATAGTGCGTACCTGCGGGAAAGCACCAATAACCGCGCCCTGCGTGGCTTTAGTCGGCTTCGTTTCCAACAACTGATCAAACGCTGCTTTGTAAGCCGGGTTACGGGTAAACCAGTCTTCCTCTTGCAACACAGTCACAGAGTTCTTGCGAATGGGGAAGTAACCAGTCGCTTTATGCCAACGTATTGCGTTCTCGATGTTGGTGAACCAGATCACGAAGTCTTTGGCAGCATCCATTTCTTTCTGCGGATGGCCTTTGGTGAGCCAAATGCTGGCGCCGCCGACGACAACGCCTTGCCGTACGCTGCTAGCCGGGTAAGGCAGGTAGGACGTGCCTAACTCAAAGCCGTTTTCTTTAGCGTCACGCTGTCGGTTGGTCACATCACTAGTGGATGTAATTTCCATTGCTGCCTGGCCGGAAACGAAAATAGCATCAGAGCCATCCCAATCTTCCAGCTTGCCGCTATAGGCATAGTAGCCTTTGTCGTACATTTCCTTCCACCATTTGACGATGGTTTTAGCAGCATCACTGGTCAAATTGACCTCGGTGGCCCGGGCGTCGCGGCCGTTGCCGTTGTTAGCTAATTCGGCACCCATATTAGCCATCCACTGCTCGAAGAACCAGCCGTGAAGTGGCCAGGAGATACAGTTTTTAGCAGCACCGCTGGATACGATCTTGTCACAAACATTGAGCATATCCTCGAAGGTTTGCGGCGGCTTTTCCGGATCTAAACCGGCTTTGCGGAAAATATCCTTGTTGTAGTACAAAATCGGGTTGGAAGAGTTCCACGGCATGGAATAGAACTTGCCATGGAACTTGTAGTAGTTAGCAACGCCACCAATCAGGTCATCAGGGTGATATTCTGACGGTTTGGCGACATTAGAGAACGGCTCGAAAATGCCGGAATCCAGCGCTAACTGCGAGCCAACCTCGAAGATTTGTACTAAGTGGGGCGGATTGCCTTGTTGCGCTGCCAGGATGGCGGCATTCAACGTGTCTCGGTAAGAGCCCTTGTTTTCCACGTGGACGTAAGTGCCGGGATGCGTGAAATTGTAATCATCCACCATGCGCTGGATCAATAGCTTGCGGCCACCGCCAAATGCGTGCCAGAAATTAATTACGGTTGCGCCTTGTGGAATATTCTCCTTCGGAGCTGCTTCGACAATACGGGTGACTTCTACAATTTTGGTGACGACTTTTCCCTGCGATGTGTTGGTTGTTGTTGTCTTGCTGGCGCAAGCTGCAACGACCATTAAAGCAATTACCATTACGACGGCCAAAATAAATAGTTTGCGCGTTGATTTCATTTCTTTCTCCTCATTGAAAATCATGATCCACAGCTTGAGATACTCTACTCTTCACGACACCTGTAGCTAAACCCTGCTTATGCTGTGCGTTACGCATCACCTCCTTTTTGCGCTACCGATATTTGTTAACAATGCTCAGATCGCCGGCCGGAATGAATGTTTTGTGCTACTAAAGCTTATCCCGGGGGCTGTCGATAAGACATTCCCGCCGAAAATCATTGCTCACAGTGTCACTGGCCTAGTATAACCCAATGAGGTTAACGGCATATTGTGGTCAGGTTAACATTACGATAACAATAACTTCTCGGGTGTAGCATGCTATGCTTGGATTTAGCTGTAATCGGCATTACAGTAAATAACCAGATCTATGCCTCGGTTTTTGTATTCATAAAACTCGTGCCCCTTCGTAGGTTCAATCTTTCAGGGGTGCTGAGTTCTATGGTTTTGCTGTTAGACTTAGTTGTAGCCAAAAAAGGGTGTTGTGCCTGTAATTGCATGCGTACGAGGATGGTGTACGGGTCTATTTATACCTTTGTGCAACGTCGCACAACTTCACTGAAAAATATCTTACTATAGACCGTCTTGTTTTGTCAAATATCGCTTCGTATACATTTTGTGCGAGCGCTTTTTCCGAATGTCCCTATGACTCCTTGAACACTTGCCATCGTTGGGACGCCATGCTATCAGTCTAAGGCTCGTATTAGCAATTTTGGGTATGGTTCATTTCGAATCGAAACAGTCTTGACAAATAGGGCCGGAAAGAAGGCCACAGAATCACACGGAAAGGCATAGAAAAGGCTAAAGGCAAAAATTTCCCGTGTGATTCTGTGTCATCCCGTAGCTTAGCCAGCCGCGGTGTCTCAGTAGCTTTGTCAAGATGGGAGATAGCTCTCTTGAACCATGCCCAAATTTGAGACTTGTCCTTCCTGTCAATTCAATCGCCCAATCACGCAAAGGGGGCGTCCTCTCGAAAGAGTGACGCCCCTTTTGGCACCGCGTTTCTCCTATCCACCTCTGCGCTTACCCCTTGATGGCCCCTGCCATCAAACCGCTCACCAGCCGGCGCTGGAAGATGAAAGCCAGGATCACTGGCGGTAAAGCGGCCAGAAAGCCGCCAGCAGCGACTGCGGCTGGCGACTGGTAATACTGGCTGCTGCCTACGATGAATACAAAGTAGGGCAGCGTGTAAGCGTTTGGCGTGCGTGTAAAGATCAGTGCCAGCAGGAACTCGTCCCAGGCCAACAGAAAAGCTAGCAAGCCAGTCGTTACCAGCCCCGGAACTGAGAGAGGCAGGATCACATGGGTAAGGGCTTGCAGGCGTGTGCAGCCATCTACCATTGCCGCGTCTTCCAGTTCCCTGGGAATAGTAGCGAAATAGCCGCGCATGATCCAGATCACCAGGCCGATGATGAACGAGGTATACAATATGATTAGATTGCGCCTGGTGTCAAACATAGGGAATATCGGGTCAATGTAGCCGACAATGATGACGTAGAAAGGCACCACTAAAGCAATGGTGGGCAGTAGACGGGTAGAAAGCATTCCCATGATTAGCATGTTCTTGGCAGGAAAGGTGAAGCGGGCCAAGGCGTATGCAGCCAACACTCCAAAGACCAGGCAGAGGATGGTGGTTGTGCTGGCCACGACGAGGGAGTTACGCAGTGCAGCCAGGAAGAGCGCACCTGTGGGGTTGGCAGGGTTAAACATGGCAGCATAATGTTCAAAGGTGGGATGATCAGGCAGCCACTGAATAGGAATCTGGTTGAGTTTGGCCTGCGTTGAGATACTGGTGATGAATAGCCAGGTAAAAGGAGCTAAAGTCCAGACCAAAATCAACACCACCAGCGCATACAACATTACCCTCGACAAGATCTTACGCTTGCTCTTATGACGGCGAATGTTCGAGGTCATGGTGTTCTATTCCTCCTCAACGTAAATAGCGCGGATGTAGATGAAAGCAATCAACAGTATGAACATGCCAATGAGGAAAGCGATCGCTGCACCTTTCCCGAATAGGCCGTACACAAATGCCTGGCGGAATGTTTCAATCGCCAATACTGGGATGGTGTAGGCCATCAGGATGTATATGATGTCGAATACGCGGAATAGTTCCATCGTGCGGTAGACCAGGATGACTACCAACACAGGGCGCAGTCGGGGCAGAGTAATCAACCAGAAGCGCTGCCAGGCATTTGCCCCATCCACCTCAGCCGCTTCGTAAAGTTCGCGGGGGATCGTCTGCAGGCCGGCCAGCGTCAGCAACGCCACGACCGGAAGCACTTTCCACGTATCGCCGACAATGAGCCAATTAATACCCTGTGTCGCCCCTAACCAGGAGGTGACCTTACCCACCAGTGGCACGTTCCGGAAAATGGGAATGGGGGCCAGGAAATTTATGGTTTCTGTTGGCCCCAGGATATGCAGTGCTTGCAGCAAGCCGTTGAGGGCTCCATAGGCATGTGGTTCGAAGATCAGTCCCCACATGCGTGCGTTGACCACGGTCGGCACGGCCCATGGGAGAATGAAGACAGTACGCACTATACCTCGGCCGAAGAACTCCTGATTCAACACCAAGGCAACACCGACACCAGCGACCATTTCGATGAGTAATGAGACGACAGTAAAATATGAGGTCACGCGCACCGAGTACCAGAAACGGCTGTCTTTCAGAAAGTAGAGGTAGTTCTTAAATCCTACGAATTGTGCCAGCAAGCCGCCCCTACCGCCAACCACAACGATCTCAGCCTTGTGGAAGCTGAGATATAAGGCATAAAATAAAGGGACGAAAACCACGAAAAGTGTAACGATGAGCGCCGGGGTCATCAACGCGAGGGCAAATCTTCGCTCGCTCCAACGTCGCCTATTTTGAAGCGACTTTGCCTTGCCGTGACGTCCAAGCGATTCAGGCATTCTACACCTCACTATTTATCGGTGCGAAACGGTATGTGGGACACGCTTTCCAGCCCGTCTAGCAGATTAGAAAGTCTGCCCCACTTCTGCATCAGAAACTCACAAGATGAGCATCACCTCGAGAGGGCAGACAAGCGCCCCTCAAGGTGAGCAATTAAGACCTCCGAGGTCTCCGATTAGAGTCTCACAGATGCGAAGTACACCGCATTTGCTGTAAGTTTCTATCGTGCAAGGGCCATATAAGACCTCGGAGGTCTAGGCAGTGGACCTAGTCCAGAGCTTTGATACGGGTTACCATGTCCTTAGTAGCTTGCTCTGGGCTCATCTCCCCTAGCAGACACCTGTGAACGTCTTCCATAATGATCGTCGATACCTGCGGGTAGTTGGGCACCTTGGGCCGGTGATGGACATTGGCCAGATTCGTGGCGTAGAATCCAGCGTCAGGGTTAATCCTCTTTTCTTCCGCCGAATTCTGCACCGACGTCCAGACCGGGAACTCCGACTTCAAGTGCTGACCCTGAACCTCAGGACTGGTAGCGAATTCGATCCACTTCCAGGCAGCATCTTGCTTTTTAGAGTTAGCCATGATGGCCAATCCCTGGAAGCCACTGACCGAGCCAGCCGGGGCCGAGACCCCTTTGGCTGGCGGGATCAGACCTGTGCGGGCCGATTTGACGATCTTCGATACCTTAGGGTTCAGCATGTTGCCACGCACAAAGGTCCAGTTGGTGTTGAACGTGGCCGCCCCGGAAACAAAGGCATTCATGGCCCCCGGTTCATCGGTAGTCATGGAAGCCGGATCGGCCAGGCCCTCGTCAACTAGTTTGCGCATGAATTTCAGTGCCTTCAGGCCAGCGCCCTGGTCCATTATCGGGTTGCCATCTTTGTCAAAGAGGTCACCACCGAACTGGGCAGCAGTGCGCACGTAGTCGCAGGTGAGGCCCTCTTTCTGGTTCCACGAGTCGATGTACGGGTAGGTAACGATGCCCTTCTTCTTAAGAGCCACCATCTGGTCATACCATTCTTCCAGCGTTGCCGGGGGACCATTGAAGCCGGCCTGCTTGAGTTGGTCAATATTATAGAAGAAACACTGGAAGTTGGCCAAGAAGGGGAAGGCCCAGGTCTTGCCTTTGTAGATGAAGGCACCGAAGATAGCAGGTGCAATGTCATCTCTCGTCTTTTTGGTGATCTTGTCATCCAGCGGGATGACGTAGCCTTTATGAGCAAACTCGGCTGTCCAGATCAGGTCCAGCAGGATCACGTCGTAGGTAGCCGTGCTTGCTGCGGCCGAGGTGACGATCTTGTCGTGCAACTCATCATACTTGACAAAGGTGAAATTAACTTTGACGTTTGGGTTTGCTTCATGGAACTTATTGGCCATATCCAAAAGGACCTTATCTGAGTAGCCAGCCTGGTTCATGTAAAGAGCATTGAGGGTAACAGCCTTAGGCACAGGCTTCTTCGTAGGTGGTACCTTGGTTGGAGCTACGGTAGATGCCGGTTGGCAGGCAGTCAACACCACAAGTACCAGCACGGTGAGCAGGTTCAGAAACGTAAGCTTTCGCATCTTTCTTCCTCCATATTGAAATCAAGTTACTGAAACAGACGTTAAACATTGGTCAGGCATTACTATCCGTTTGAACAGCCACCTCCTTTCTATCTCTGGTTATCTCGGTGTCCCTCTATCCTTCGGATACACACTCTGCTGCACCATCTGGCTTGCCGACGGAAAATCGGCAGATGAGCATAACTATGGCAACTGGTAAACACTCACTTGAAAATAGGACCTCACCCCCGGCTGGCCGACCAAATGGTCGGCCAGCCGGGGGTATATCGCTTAGCCATAGGGCAGGTTGGCTGCGACGTAGCCCCAGGCCCCATCAAGGACGTAATTTGCACCTGTTTGCATGATCTCTCTAACCTAGCAGAGCAGCCAACCAGTCGTCTCGTGCGCTCCTACGCCTTTGAAAATAGCTCATGGACGAACACGGAAAACACTGATGTGGTGTGCCGCAAACCCATAATTACTTCTCCTTTAATGTTAGCACAAAGAGACTTGACAATCAATGGGGTTGCGGCCACATTACGGACAGATTGCGGCCAAACTTGCCAATGTGTCATGAGTGTGCTATATTTAATAGTTGAGAAGAGTTATTCGCGTAGCGCGATTTGGTAAATCGCACACGTAGCGGGATTAGCCATGATCAACCAAGACCAATTTGCCCAACTCGTCCGCAAGGCTATGTCCGACTTCTACGACTATGCTCAACTTCAGAGATCGAGCCTAGCCAATTGGCTTCTTCCCGACACCGACCCGACCCGGCGCGGGGTCGCTTTGCAGCGTCTACTATTGGACACCATCCAGCAAGCACAGCCGCCACCATCGTTGTCGCCTTCCTCACCTCGTCGGAGGGTCTACCAGGCACTCAGACTGCGCTACGTCGAAGGGCTGGGGCTCTCTGAAGTGGCGCGGCAGTTGAACGTGAGCCAACGCCAACTGCGCCGTGACCTGCGCAAAGGGCAAAACGCCGTGACGACGGTTCTGTGGGCCAGGTACCTGCAATTGCAGGCCAGGCAGCCCTCAACAGTTTCCACGGTAGAGGTCAAAGAAGCCGGGAGCGCACTATCGCCCCTGGAAGCGGAACTGATACGCCTGGGCGAACTCGCGCCGGGCGACGGCGTCGCGCTGGAGGAGACACTGCAAGGCGTGCTTGATACCTTAAGCGATGTGAGCACGCAGAAAGGTATCACTATTCACATGTTCTTCGAAGACGTGGCTCACCTGGAGGACATGATACGCGTGTCAATGCACCCCGTGATCCTGCGCCATGCGCTGCTCAGCCTGCTGATCGAAGCGCTGGAGCATGCCAGCAAGGAGGGCATCACGCTGAGCATCCGTCGGGAGATGCCTTCCATCGTTGTAACCATGCGCTTGCGCATCCCTGGCGGCTGGCCGACCAACTGGGAAGGTGAGAATGCGCGCCTGAGCATTGGACGCCGTCTGCTGGAAATGCAAGGAGGACAGTTGACCATTCAAGCACAGGAGGCAAACTGGTTTGGCGTACGCCTCCTTTTGCCGGCAATGCGGTCGGCTACAGTGCTGGTCGTGGACGACAACCCGGACCTGGTAAGCCTGTTCCGCCGCTATCTCAGCGGTATCTTCCGCGTGATCGGTGTCAGCGACGAAGTGCAGGCGTTAGAGATCGCCCGCCAGGTGCATCCCCAGGTCATCACAGTTGATCTGATGATGCCCTCACGCGATGGGTGGTCCATCTTGCAGGCACTCAAGAACGATCCTCTCACGCGCGATATTCCGGTCATCGTCTGCTCGGTACTCAAGGAGAAAGAATTGGCCCGCGTGTTGGGCGCCGCCGGGTTCCTGGTCAAGCCAGTCACGCAGCAGGCTCTACTGGAGGCTCTGCGGCCCTACGCAGGGGATGCGGTGCCAGCGCGTCCAGGGTAGCGCCTAGCTCGCCCACCAGCTCGCGGAACGAAAAGCCCTTTTGCCGCGCCATCCCCACCAGGTCAAACTCCAGCCTGGCCTCTGGCAACTCGGTCGTAAGAACCACAGCCGGTACTGTGCGCAAATCCGCATCTTGCTGCATCCACTCGACCACATCATAGGCATCGGGCTTGCTCTCCTGAAGGTCCAGGAAGATCGCATCGGGCCGCACCACCTCTAGCAGGGCGATGGCCTGCGCACCGTTGTAGACCTGTTGTACCTGGCAGCCTTCCAGGCTGGCGTAGAGCATCTGCTGCAACAGGCGCGCGACCTCCAGGTCCTCGCAGGCCACCACGAAGTTGTGCACTCCTGACCCCAGTCGTTGCAACACGCTGGCCAATCGTTCGCGTTCGAGAGGCTTCACCAGCACCTCAAAGGGCAACTCATAGCGGTTAGGCAGAGATGGCCGGGGCACGTGGCATACGAAGGTGAGAGCCTTGTAGGCGTTGCAGCGCGCCTGGCGTAACCGTTGCCACATCCGCCTGGCCGACGTCGTCGTTTCAACCACAGCATACACCGGCTGCTGGTCGGCAACGGTGCTCACGTCGCTAGCCTCGCGCACACCGATCACCTGATAGCCCTCCAGGTCACGCTGGAACAGCCGTACTATTGCCTCCTCTCCCACCACGACCACTACCTGTGCGGACTTTTCCCTGGGTGTGAGCAGGCGCACCCAGGTTTCCCACGGCCGCCGCACCGTCTGCACCACCGGTTCCGGCTCCACCGGCAAGGAGAAGTAGAACGTGCTACCTTCTCCCCGTTTGCTTTCCACCCACATTCTACCGCCGTGCAGTTCCGCGAATTGCTTGCTGATGGTCAGGCCCAGCCCTGTCCCTCCCCGTCGGCGGCCGGCCGGCGCATCAAACTGGCGGAACTCTTCAAACACAGAAGGCATATCTTCCTCTGCAATGCCTATACCTGTATCGCGCACTGCAACAATCACATCTGAGCGGCTCGCCCAGGCCTCAACGATGATGCTCCCGGCATCAGTGAAGCGTACGGCGTTGTTAATCAGGTTAATGATAATCTGGCGCACACGTGTGCGGTCTACGAACAGCAGTGGAAGCCCTTCAGCCACATTGACGTTCAGGAGCAGCCCCTTGTTTTCCACCAGACTAGCCATCATGTCCGCCGCTTCCATCACCACGGTCGCTAGTTGTGTCGCCTGCCGATTCAGCCGCATGCGTCCGGCCTCGATCTTACTCAGGTCCAGCACGTCGTCAATCAGGCTCGAAAGTTGCTGCGCATTGCGGTAGATCGACTGCAGGTCCTTGCGGTAGGCACGCGGCAATGGGACGCCGTAACTGTGCGGCGCGGCTACAATCATCTCACTGAAACCCACAATGAGATTGAGCGGCGTGCGCAATTCGTGGCTGATAGCCGCCGCGAAATTGGCTTTGAGCCGCCAGGCTTCCTCCGCCGCCCGACGCGCCCGTTCTAATTCGACATTCATTTTCTCCAATCGCTGAACGGCGTTTTCCAGTTCCTTGCTGAGCTGCTTGAGTTCGGCGCGCTGTTCGAGCGCCTTCTCCCGCTCCTGACGCGCCAGTTCGTAACTTTTCCACGTCCAGGTCAATGTCGTCGCTAGCGGCCTATCAAAAAACCAAACTGAGACCTCGGTCAGGACGAGGAGTGGAAGCGTGACCCAGAACAGGTCCGACGAAACGGTGGACGGCCAGCACACACGCAGGGCGATCAAAACCAGTGCGGAGGCGGCCGTCATACCGCCCCCGGCGACTGGCCCCAGCAGCGCGCTGGCGAAGAGCACCAGCAATGCCAGTAGCGGCGCCAATGGCCGCCCCGGGTAGAGCCATATGGCTGCCGCGGTAACAGGAAGCAGCCCGGCCATCAAAAATTGCGAAGTGTGAAGCGGACCGAGACGAGAATGCAAGAAGCCTACGCTCAGCCCCAGAGCAACCAATCCCATCGACAAAGCGATTTCCGCAGGGCGTACTGGCGTAGGCGTGAGCAGCAACCACACGAACCCGGCTGCACTGACAATAAGCGTCAGTTGGGACAGCGCTGCCCCGCGTAGTTCGACCAGGTCAGCCGCCGATTGATCCAAATGTCTCTGTCCTGGATTATCTTTCCCCCTCCCCATCCTCCACCTCCTGGCTCGTCAAACTTCACGCCTGCTAATTTATACATGACGCATAGCTGCCCGGCTGCCTACCGAAGTTGCCCCAGTAATTTGTTCAACAGATGGAGGTCTGTACTTGCCAGCCTGAACAGGCATGCTTCGTGGAAATAGTGCTCATGATTATACTCGCCAAGGGGTAGAATAGAAAGCCGGGCCTCCAAAATTGCCTGGGGCCCAGCCTGGAAATTTGATACATTTGTCTGTCATCTCTGCTGGTTTTTTGTTTTCTTGTCCAGCGCACAAGAATTTCACTGATAAGGTACCAACCGAGTTGGGAGCGGTGCAGCGGTGGCGCATGATCACCGAATGAAATAAGGTACTCCCAAACCGAGATTAGGCTTGAAAAGACATCTATGCCAGGGCAACGTCCGCATATTCGTTTGTGCTCGGGTCAGTGAATTCCTCACCACACCCCAAACCGTACGGCCCACCCGTGTTGGAGTGTAGTGTTCATCACAGGATTTCTGATCTCCTGAGGCGTGAATTTATAATCATAGACCTTCCCAATCTGGAAATTTTCCTTAATGCCCCACCGCTTGCCGATCTCGTAGGCGAAAATCACGCCCCGGAAGAAGCCGCCATGGATACTGACTTCCGTGGGGCTGGCGCGCCAAGAGACGGATTTATTTACATCGATGAAAGTAGCCTCTTTCTTCTGGTTGTTGAACTTGATATGGAGTTCATAAATCTTCTCCAGCCCTGATTTCGCCAGTATTTCCCACCACTTGGCGTCGATATACTTCCAGGTTACAACGAGTTGGTCGCCCTTCTCCTGTACCATGACTGGGGCATCGAATTCGTTGATGCTCTTTATGAGCGAGCGGAGTTCGTCTTCAGACACCGGCTGGCCCTCACCAGGGAAGAAAAAGACTTTCTTGATAACAAAGTTCATGTAGAGCACGAACCCGACAAGCAGGATCACGGTGCTAATCAGCACCCCCTTAACAATGAAGGAGTCGTTATTACCACCTATCTTGATCAGGCCGAAAAGCAACAGTGCCCAGATCCCCATATACAGCAGGAGTAGGGCGACAACGGTAAGGAATTTGACGACCTTGCTAGATGTGTTTGTCATTTGAGAGCTCTCCTACTCGACCTAACTATCTTCACCACGGATTAAAAACACAAAAAAGTAGCAACCCAAAATCTATGAAATAATGACCTCCACTCATAGAATGTGCGGCGGAACCTGCTTTTCTCCCAAAACGTAACTGAATGGGTTGACGTCACCAATTTGGTTGTCTACATAATTCTCTGATTTGTAAAATTTACAGGGTCGTTATGAACAAGAGATAGATGATAGATACAGTTACTGAGAGAATGTTATTACCGATAGTGTTATGAAAATTTATCAGAAATCGTGAAAATGATAATATGAAAGAAACAACCTTGCCTGGCCTTGTAACCGGCAAGATAATGACCAGTGTGATGTACCCACCCCGGCAAGGCATAGCTTAGCACACACGCCCGCCGAGGTCAAGACGATCTGGCAGTCTCTCTGCTTCTGATCGCTTTTCTTCCCGGAAACGGCTCCAATAGAAAGCAGGCCATCCACTTGCGCCTTTATTGGGAACCCATGTCTACGTTAATGACGCTAAGGAGAAATAAGATCTTTGTGGCTTTGCTTCTTAGCACCTTTGCGTTTGGCTTTAGGGCAAGCATTATCTCGATTGCACCGCCCGTAACAGGTTTACCATCTCAATTGCTGCGGCGGCAGCGTCGAATCCTTTGTTGCCTGCTTTCGTGCCGGCCCGCTCAATGGCTTGCTCGATGGTATCTGTGGTCAAGATACCAAAAATGGTAGGGATTCCGGTGTT
>WFQT01000253.1 GCA_015486895.1 Anaerolineae bacterium | reverse complement strand
GTCACCCCGACCTCTCCCCTGAAAGTAGCCCCCCGCCCCCCAATTCTGGGGGTGTGTTGCTCCCCCCAATTCTGGGAGCTGGGGGTGTGTTGCTCCCCTCAAGATTGGGGGATAGGGGGCGTTTTCATCCGCTGTGGTTTGCCTGTGCGAGCACGCAGACAGGCCGCACGCCCATGCCGATTCCCCTGCTTGATGGTGGGGCGGGATAAAATTCCGTTCCACGGCGGCAGGATCGCACGGTCATTCGTAACTACTTTTGACAGCTATATTCCTCTATGCTACACTTTCCACCGAAGGAGCATATTGTGAGAGATTGCTGTTTGCAGACATACCACCATCATTATTGAGTAAGGGGCGAGCGCTGAGATCGCTGACGCTCTGTTTTGCTTCGCCCATGAGACTAGTTGCCTCCCAGCTAGTCTTTTTTATTGTTCGCAAACAGGTGGTGATGTGGTTTAACCTTTTTTCCAGCGCGTTATTTGCGCACTGAAGTACTATTTGAGGAGAGTTTGTCATGATGAACCGGGGACGTCCCCTGGTCCAAGCCCTGGAAGGGCACCCGCTGCCCCGGGGAGTTGCTGATCGCTTTTATGAGGCAGCCTGGCAGCAACGCGCTCTGGAAACTGCACTGACCGAATTATTCCGCCGTTGGGGATATGGTGAGTTCATCCCGCCTACGTTTGAATATGCCGAGACTCTTGCCACCGAGGCCAGCCAGTTGGCATTAGAGATGTATCGTTTTGTGGATCGGGATGGCCAGACTTTAGCTTTGCGGCCGGATATGACTATTCCTACAGCGCGTTTGGTGGGTAGCAAGCTTTACGACCGGCCGACGCCTCATCGTTTCTATTACTGCGGCAGCGTTTTTCGTTACGAAGAGCCGCAAGCGGGCCGGCAAAGGGAGTTCACCCAGGCCGGGGTTGAGCTGATTGGAGCGGGCAATGCTGCTGCCGATGCCGAAGTGTTGGCCTTGGCGGTAGAGGCGCTGCAGACCGCCGGCTTGGTGCATTTCCGCCTCACTTTGGGGCAAATGGCGTTCATTCACGGCCTGTTGGATGAATTGGCCCTTGCCGACGAGGAAGAACAACGTTTGCTGGATGCCATTGATCGCAAAAGCCAATCGGATTTGTTGATGGCCATTGATCAGTTACAACTGACCCCGGCGCAACGGCAGTCCGTGCAACGATTACCCTCGTTGACAGGGACGGAAAATGTCCTTGCCCGGGCCGATGAAATTGCTCTGAACGAGACCATGCGGGCTGCCATCCAGCGGCTGCGGGAAATCGAAACATATGTGGATAGCTACGGCGTGAAAGATTGGATTACACTAGATTTGGCGGAAGCGCGCGGCCGGCAATATTATACGGGTATTACATTTGAGTGCTTCGCCGGAGGTGTAGGTACCAGGGTGGGCAATGGTGGTCGCTATGATCATCTGGTGGAACGCTTTGGGCCTCCGCAGCCAGCCGTTGGTTTCGCCCTCAACGCTGATGCTTTGCTCATAGTGCGACGGCGGCAAGGCGCACCGCAGTTCCCCAATCCGCCGCGACTTTTCGCCCAGACATGTCTCAGCAAGCCCTATTTGCAGGTATTGAACATGGTGCGTCAGCACGGTTTTGCCGTACGTGTGGCTTGTCGTGATTTCTCAACGGACGAACTGCGGGCGCAGGCAGATCGTTTCGGTGAGCAAGGGGTGCTACTATTCGCCGAGGAGGAAAGGCAGACACTCCTCTGGTGGGGTGATTGGCCACAGCCCCGGCTGCTGACTGCCGCTTTGTTGGAGGAGGTGCTGGCGTCGTGGAACAAGTGACCATTGCACTGCCCAAAGGGCGGTTGCTGGAGGAAGCGCTCTATTTCTTGGCAGAGTCTGGCTTCCCCTATCCCCGGCGAACAAGTCGCAAATTGATTGTCCAGGCAGCCGATGGTCGTGTGCGATTCATTTTGGCGAAGCCGTGGGATGTGCCCACGTATGTAGAACACGGCGCTGCCGACTTAGGCAT
>WFQT01000252.1 GCA_015486895.1 Anaerolineae bacterium | reverse complement strand
GTCCTTCTCCGCCAAGATGAAACCATCCTGAGTGTTCTCCATGGCCTGTAACCGCTCCGCACCGCTGTCGCTATCCGGGTCGGCGATGAGGATACAGTATGACTTATACTTCCCCCGGCCCACCCGGCCCCGGAACTGATGTAACTGCGCCAGGCCGAAACGATCCGCTGACTCCACGACCATTACACTGGCATTGGGCACATCGATGCCTACCTCCACAACCGATGTGGAAACCAGGACGTTGATTTCCCCGGACGTGAATGCTCGCATCACCTGATCCTTCTCGGCACTGCTCAGTTTGCCGTGTAAAAGGCCTAAGTGGAAGTGAGGGAAGATCTCATTTTGCAGCCGGTTGTAAGCAGCTACTGCCGATCGCATTTCTTCTTCACCCGCCTTGCCCGGCTCAATTTGCGGGTAGATGATAAATACCTGTCGACCTTCTTCTACCCGGTGACGGATAAAGCTGTACACCCGCTCCCGGTCAACCGGACGCAACCATTTCGTCTGGATTGGCTGGCGCCCCGGGGGCAGTTCGTCCAGTACGGAAATGTCCAAATCGCCATAAACAGTTAACGCTAAAGTACGCGGAATAGGAGTGGCACTCATTACCAGTAAATGTGGGTTATTCCCTTTGCCTCGCAACGCCGCCCGTTGCTTCACGCCAAACCGATGCTGTTCATCAATGACAATAAGAGCTAAATCATGGAAGGCGACCCCTTCTTGGATCAAAGCATGGGTACCAACGACAATGTCAATATCGCCTCGGGCTAATTGTTCTAGTACGGCCGCTTTTTCTGCTGCCGGCAGGGAACCAGTCAACAGAACGAGTTGAATAGGGCGTCCGTCCCGATGCCGGAAATGGCGAAAGAGTTGCTGCAAACTACGGAAATGCTGTTCGGCTAAGATCTCCGTGGGTGCCATGAAGGCGCTCTGCTTGCGATGCTGCAATGCTGCCCAGATACACGCCGCTGCCACAATAGTCTTGCCGGAACCGACGTCTCCTTGCAAAAGACGGCTCATAGCACTGGAGCCACGCAAATCAACCAATATTTCCTGCAAGACCCGTTGCTGGGCTCCTGTCAAATGGAAAGGCAAATGGCCTAGAAAAACATCGATCTGTTCCTGGCTGATGGCCAAAGGCACACCAGGCAGTTGTCGCCATGCCTGTCGCTGCCTCAGCACGCCAATTTGCAACAAGAAGAGCTCATTGAAGACAAAACGCCGCCGGGCCGCTTGCAGCAGGTCATTGTTGTCCGGCCAGTGGATTTGCCGGTAAGCTATAGGCAGTGGCAACAAGTGATAGCGATCCAGAATTGCTTCCGGTATGTAATCGGGGATGTGCTTGGCCCAGCTTTGCACGCTGTTGCGGGTTAAATGACGCAACCACTTCAGCGACAATCCTTCCGTCAGGGGGTAAACAGGCACGATGCGGCCTGTATTCGCTAACTCCCGGTCCAATCGCTCCACCTGTGGATTTTGCAGGGAAAGACGGTCTAAAAATGCGCTTACTTTGCCACTGAATACGTATGCCTGACCTCTTTTGAGCTGTTTGGCCACATATGGGTTAAACCAGACCGCCTCCATTTTGCCGCTGGCGTCGCTGAGGGTAGCTACCACCAGCTTGCGGCTGCCGCGGGTTACCCGGCTGCTCACTTTCCAGACATTGGCTATAATGCTGACTTCATCACCATATTGCAGTTTATAAATGGGCTTGAAGGTGCTATAATCCTCATAGCGGTGAGGAAAAAGATCCAGTAAATCGGCCACACTTCTCACGCCTAACTTTGCTAACAAAGCAGCTTTCGCCGGTCCCACACCTGGCAATGCAGTGACATCAGCTCGGAATCCATCACTTGGTAGCGATTTCTCTTGTAATCCGCTGGGCACGGCAGGGCGACGCTGTGCTGTGTGTGCCGGCTGTTCCCCCATAGCCCTAACGGATTTTGCTTGCGGTTGGGCCGTGATTGCCCCATGAGCAAGTTTAGGTGTGGGTAGAAGGGCAGAGGGCATCTCTTCTTCTAATATCGGTGTCACTTCCGGTGCTACACCTCGCACATTTTCTAAAATGCGCCGAACAATCCTCTGGCGACCCTCCGTCTGAGCCACCGTAGGGTAGCCGGTCAACAGGCTGGCAATATCCCGTGCCGCCGATGCTTGTTGTGAATTCCGCGCCTTGGCAATAGCCTCCACTTCCCACTCCGAGGCGAATTTATCCAGGCCGCCGATCACTGCCCTATTCTGATAACCTTGTTTTTGCTCTAGTAAGAGCATTTTCACCAACCTGACAAACAAAGAATCCATCAAATAAAACCTCGCTTCGGCAACCCTTCATAAACCATCACGCCGAAAGCCTGAGGGCCGATATGCACAGCTAAGGATGGATTGTAGCTGGCCACTGGGTATTCTATCTCTTGGAGATATTCTTCTTTCAGGAGGGCAACTAATTCCGCCGTGAGGGCATCAAAGCCTCGCTGAACCACTGTAACCGACTCTACGTGTGTGAACTCTTGGATGAATCCCATTAATTTCGGCGTTGCGTCTTCCCACTGGAGAATCTTTTCTAGAGGGATAAAGTCACCTCCATCCAAAAGCAACAGAGGTTTGATCTCCAGCATGGTACCTAAAATAGCCTGCGCCACGCCCAGCCGCCGGTGGCGCTGCAAATACAGCAGGCTATCATTGAAAAACTCAGCGTACGTGTGCGGAATGGAACCGCGCAGTATCTGTACTACCTCGGCAAAGGGCTGCCCCTCATGAATAGCCTGGGCTACAATGCGCAACAGGGTCTGCTGATTATAAGAAATTGTCTCGGAATCTACAACCACAATTTGGGTCTTGCCGGTGAGATAGGCAGTGGCTTGCTCCGCCATCTGAAAGGCATTGCTCAGGTGGCTCGATTGCGTAACCACCAGCAAGTGTGTTACTTGCCCGGCGAAACTGTTGTACAGTCGCTGCCACTTCTCGACGGAGGGAGAGGTTACGCGGGGAATATCATCATGCATCGGCTCTGCCAAAGCGAAGTATGCCTCTGGAGAAATGTCTATTCCCTCCTGATAGGTTTTTCCTCCGATGTGGATGTCCATCGGCATGACAGCTACATCTAAAGCAGCCGCTTCCTTGGCAGAGAGGCCGCTCCCGCTATCCGTAATCAGTTGAATATATTCGTTCATGCGCTTCATTCCACCGATAAGATATAGTAATAGTATGGTTGACCACCACTTACAACTTCGACATCGCAATCAGGGAAAGCGTCACTGACCTTTGCGGCCAAAGCTTCAGTCGCGGCCTGAGTCACAGGTAAGCCATAATACAGCGTGATAATCTCTGCCTCATTAGCGTCTAGTTTGCGCAGCAGGGCCAGGACAACTTTATCTACATTTTCTTCCTTGCTTAACAGCTTCCCTTCCCCAATTCCGATGATGTCTCCTTTTCGTACCTGAATACCATCGATGTTGGCATCACTGACTGCCTGGGTCACCTGGCCGCTTTTAACGTCCTGGCTACCTTCACGCATGGACGCGGCATCCTCAGCCAGCTCCGCCAACGGATTGTGGGCGAGCAAGGCGGAAATACCCTCAGGAATGGTCTTCACTGGCAACACAACGGTCTCTTTCCCGCTGAGTGCAGCAGCCTGTTGGGCGGCCAACAGGACATTGCCATTGTTGGGGAGGATGATAACCTGCTCTTGTGGCAATGCTTCCATGGCCTGGAGGAACTCCTCTGTGCTAGGGTTCATCGTCTGACCGCCACTGATGACGGTGTCAGCGCCCAAGCTGCGGAAAACTTCTTCCAAGCCGGCCCCTGGGGCAACAGCGATAATGCCTACTTTATTGACAACAGGATCCCCACTTACTAATGCTGAGGGAGGCAATTCCTCCATAGCACCCTGTACCATGTCATTGATGCCACTGATGCTACTGATGCCACTGATGTTGCTATTGCCAGGCTCACGCCATTCACCTTTGCGACGCAAGGTTTGCAGGGTCATGTTCTCCAGCACGATGTCGTCCAGGTGTCCAAGGGAAGCGCCATAGCTAATGAAAGGACCTGGATCTTGAGAATGAACATGGACCTTAATGACGCCATTACTGCCACCCACTACGATGCTTTCGCCGCCCATGGCAGTCAGTTTTTCACGCACTTCGTGTTCGGCTACTTGCTCCGTATAGACTAAAAACTGGATGTCATACCCCCATTCGTCTCCCAGCTCGCTGAGGTCCGCATCTTCACCTTCCTGCTCCGCTTCCACTGCTGCGATGACTTCATCGTTAAGCAATTTCCCAAATGCCTCGAAAATGACGTAGAGACCCATGCCGCCGGAGTCCACTACGCCTGCCTGCTTGAGCACTGGCAATAAGTTTGGTGTGTTCTCCAGGGACCGGTGTGCAGCCCGTGTCACCTGTTGGCAAAGGAAACGCAGGTCGGAATTCAGGTTCACGATAGCTTCCGCAGCTTCGGTAGCTTCTCGACAGACAGTGAGGATGGTGCCTTCTACCGGCTTGTTTACCCCTTTGTAGGCAGTATCCGTTCCGCTCCGTAACGCTGCTGATAGTTGTGCCCCATCACAGGTGGAATAGCCATCCAGGGAGCCAGCTACGCCGCGCAGAATCTGGGAGAGGATCACACCGGAGTTGCCGCGCGCTCCCATCAAGGCGCCGTGAGCCACCTTCCCAGCTATTTTGCCAATGTTTGCTTCCTCGGAGGAGGCGATCTCTTCCCACGACTTACGCAATGTCAACAGCATGTTGGTGCCAGTATCTCCATCCGGCACGGGGAAGACATTCAGGCGGTTTATCACGGCGCGATGTTTTTCTAACCATAAGTAGGCTCCACGGATCAGCAATTTGAAGTCCTGACCATCCAGGGCGTGGATCGGTTCCCCCCGGGGGTGCCTATCGATTAATGATACAACATTGATACTCAAAGATAAGTCCTCCTTCACACAAATCACAGAATAATAATGATACTGGAGTCTGGCAAAAATGACGTTTTAGGCTCGATCTAACTATCTTCACCACAGATTGCACGGATTAATACAGATTTTCCTTTGCTTTTCGACCCAAGTCTGTGAAGTTCTGTATTTTTCTGTGACTAAAATAAAAACGCCAGAGTCCAGCAATGATAGCAATCGTATCCATCATATTTTTAATATAAACAGCTATAGACGGCAATCTATGATCACTCGCTGCTTGTAGATAGCGACAACCGGCTACTTTCAGCCTCCCTTAAAAATAGCTCCCCACCCCCCAATTCTGGGGGTGTGTTGCTCCCC
>WFQT01000251.1 GCA_015486895.1 Anaerolineae bacterium | reverse complement strand
CGCCTATTCGCCCTCATTCACCCCCAACCCTCCCCTTTTCCCATTTCATGGGCGAAGGAGGGGGCTACGGCGACATGCTGGCTGCCGAATCCCCCTCTTTCCCCTCCCAAAATTGGGAGAGGGAAGAGGGGAAAGCCGCCGAAGGCGTCTGGGGTGATAGGTGAGGGCGGAAGTAGCACCGAATAAATTCGGCACTAGAGGCGCCTGCGGCACCGAACAGAACGCTCTCTGATCGAGACTGTTCTTTCGTCGAAAGAGCGTTCTTACCCATCCGACGTCCGGTTCGGCAGGCGCCAGCCCGCCTGGAGTGCCGGATTCATCCGGTACTCCAAACAGGTGAGTGCAAGCAGCTCGCAGCGTTTCCCCACCCATCACACTACTTTTGAGCGCTACCAATGAATTCAGTGTGTCCTAACCTAGCCAAGCCAGAACCAAAAGCCAAACGCAAAGGTGCGAAGGAGCAAAGGCCATGAGATGGTTCGCAACCGAGCCAGGACATACCCATTTCAATGGCAGGCCAGATCATCCCCGACTCTTCACCAGGTAGAAATTCTGTTCAGAATACCTTGGGGATGATTCGCCAGCGCACTTTTCTCTTGTACTCCCGGTAGGCTTCCCCATACTCTTCCTCCAACCCTTTCTCCTCAAAGAGGACGAGCAGCACGAAGCCAAGAACCCATAAGAGTACGCATAGCAAAGCGTGAATACCGCGAAAGAGCAATGCCCACCCCATAGCAAGCAAGATGTTGCTCAAGTACTTCGGGTTCCTGACCTGGCTATAGACACCTGTTGTCACTAAGGCGCCTTTTTTACGCAACCCAGGCTCGGAGCCAAACTTACCTTTAGCCATCGCTCTCGTCCTAACCGCTCCAATGAGTGGAACCAAGCCGGCTCCTATCCCCACCGGAACAGGCCATGTTAACCTGGGCTGTGGGATCAGGGGCAGGGCGAGCATGGGCAGGAGATAGAAGACCATTACAAAGAGCTGCTGCACGGTCTTGGACACTCGCAACGCTCTCCCTTTTGCCTCAGGCCAGCGATAGATGATCACAGTCAGGATGAATCCGGTCGAAAAAAGTCCCACCCAAAACAGCAGACTATTCCAGAAAGCACCTGTCATCTCAATTATACTCACCCTCCGCCACTTTCCGTCCTTTCTCTGTCAGCACCCAGGCTCTCCTCGGCCGGCTGGCGACACACATCTTCGCCAGAGGGCAGCCGGCACATCCTTCAGTTGATTCCCCGCCCATGGGCTTCAGGTATCCCGTACGGGCTAAATCCTCCAGCATCTGCTCTACTAACCCTTCGCTCACCCCCAACCACCTAGCCAACTCTACCTGGCTATGGACCTGGCCTTCTGCTATCGTCCTGACAATCTCTCGCAACATCTGTGTACTCTCCTTCGCCGAATTTGGGGGGACAGGCCGTTTCCTACCTGCCCAGCCACCGATTGATGGCCGTGGCACGGCGTATTATGGAGGCCCCGCGCCCACATTTAATCGTCTTGTCACGGGATCGAGTGAAAGTGATGACCGGCCGCACAAAACTGCTTACGCCAGCCTGCACGCGCCTGCTCCTCTATCCTGCGCTACAACGCGTTTTACTGAAGTGATACCTTCTCGATTTCAGTCTGTACAGCCTTGTTGTCCTGCCACGTCCGCCAGAGCACGGGAGATGCTGCTCACACCGGAACTGGGAAGCATATAGTAAGGCTTTCCCAATTGCTTGCAGGTCTCTTTCACACGCAGAGACGCGCGGTGGCTGTTGACGTCCACCGGGCAAAGGACGACATCGGCCCATCCGATCAGCTTCTCCAGGTCCCGCTCCCCACCGCCAGTATAGCCATTGTGATATTTGAACTCCCCACCCATCTTTTCCACTACCTCTCGATAAAAAGAGCGAAGTTTGATGATGCCGCCGACAAGCAACACGCGCCGGGCGCACAGGTCACGGTAGGGGCAGGTCTCACATTTCGCTTCGTCACGCAGCATCTCTTGCAGCATACGTTCTATTTCCGCCCGCATAAACTGGTTGACCTCTACCTGCGACGCCAATTCGGCTGCCAACCGTTCGTTCTCTCCTTTCAATCGCTTGACTGCTGCCACCCGCGTCTGAAGCTGGTATTCTGTCTTTCCCAGTTGGGTGCGCAGTGCCTCTATTTCTTTCTGGAGTTGCTGGCTTTGATTGTCATGCTTTAGCGCTTCGTTTTCCTCCCTCAATGCCCTGGCTGCCTGTTCCAGTTCGGCCCGTACCTTCTCCGAGGTGTGCAATGCCTGCGCAGTGTCGTGTCCGCGTTTCCGGGCCTCCCGCAATTTGCCGGCCAGCTTTTGGTTCTCCACGTGTAGCCGCTTGACCTGTTGCAATTCCTGCCGTACCAGCTTCCCCTGACGGTGCATCAGCATGTGTACGTCAGCGAAAACCTTGCTTGTCGCCTGCTCCGACAGGTTAGGGCTGGTGGCGGCAACCCATAGTACCCCCCCGACCTTCCCGTTCTTCAGGCCTTCTTGCCAGAGGGAAAGGAACTCCGCCTCTGGACATGTGCCGAAGTCCGCCACTTGGCGCCGATACTTGTTGTTCAGGTAACGCTGGACGCGGCGGGAGAGGGAGCTTTCTGCCTCAATGCTCTGCACTAGCAGCGCGTGGATACCGAACTCACTCAATCCGTAGAGCGATACGCGGGCCTTTGTGAGTATCTTCCGTTGCTCCGAGACGCTCAGGCAGATACCGACGAGAGGGCAATGCAAACGCCAGTCTATCTCCCAGATTGGCTTGCGTTTTTGTGTGTGCGGGTTGTCAATGGAATTACTTGGATGCATCACTTATATGAATCCTCTTGAAATTTTTTCGAATTGACGGCGTGATGAGGACCGTACCCACGAAGAGGGCGGCCCTCACCACGAAAACAACGGGTTTAGCCAAGCCCCAGCAGCCGCCCAATCTGGTAAATCAGCGTGGCGACGATCCAGCCCAGCCCCGTGAGATACCCGGCATTGAAGAGCGCCCACTTGAGACCAAATTCGCTAATGAAAGCGGCAGTAGCCACCATGCAAGGAATATAGAGGAGAACGAAAACATTGAAGGATACCACCTGCAGGGGCGTAAAATACCCTCTTACAGCCCGAATCAGCGCTGTGTCTTCCTCTTCCCCACCTCCTCCCATCAAGTTTACACCCGGGATGATGCTAATAATAGTCTTCCCCGAGTCTACCGTGGCGTTGAAGAAACCGACGCCGATTTCCTTCAGGTCATCGACGAAGGTTGGCGTCGGGCCCGCTGCTGCTGCTCCACCGCCACCGACATATATCTCGCTCATAGTGCCAATCACTGCTTCCTTGGCGACAAACCCGGTCACCAGCGCACCAGCCGCCTGCCAGTTCCCGTTGCCAGTCGGGGCCAGGACAGGAGCAATAGCCGCGCTCACTTTCCCGAAATAGCTATCTCTGGGATTCTCTACCCCCCAGGGCATGTTTATCAAAAACCAAAGGACAACACAGACACTCATGATAACAAGCGTCGCTTTGCGCAAGAAGAACTCACTCCGTTCCCACATATGGATGAAAACCCCTTTGAGGGTAGGCACCCGGTAAGGAGGCAGCTCCAATATAAAAGGTGCTTTTTCCCCACCGGCGAACACAGTATTCCTGAAAAACTTGGCCATCACTATAGCCCAAAAGACACCGAACACGTAAAGGCCAAGGATAAACCATGCCGCATGGTCAGGGAAAAAGGCAGCGGCAAACAAGGCATAGACTGGCAACCTTGCCCCACAACTCATCAGAGAGAGAACTTCCGCAGTCACTAGCCTATCTTTCTCATTTCTCATCGTCCGTGTGGCATACGTGGCCGGCACCGTACAACCCCAACCGAGAATCATAGGCATGAACGACTTGCCGTGCAATCCTATGCTGTGCATGATCCGATCCATCACGAAAGCAGCGCGAGCCATGTAGCCGGAGTCCTCCAGGATGGCCAGCCAGAAGTACAGGAAGAGAAGAAGTGGGATAAAGACCCACACTCCGCCTGTCCCAGCGATAATGCCATCCCGCCACAGGGATTCTACCCACGTGCCGCCAAGTCCGATGAGGTTCAGGATGGCCACTCCCCAGCGGCAAATGGGACCGCTAATGACTGCATCCAACCAGTCTGAAAAAGGAGCAGAGCCGTCAATCGTGACCTTAAAGACAACCCATAAAGCAAGGAGAAAGATAGGAATGCCCAATACTCTATTAGTGACAATTTTGTCTATCTTATCAGAGGTGGTCAGCTTCTCTACAACCGGTTTCTTCAAGACTTGTTTCATCAGCCCATGGATGAAACCATACCTGTAGTCAGCGATGATCGTTGCCGCTTCATCGCCAAAAATGTCCTGCAAGCGGGCCATGCTCGCGTCGGCCTGGCGGATTACCTCAACGCCACCGGAAAGAGATTCTATCTTTTTCCGTATATCATTGTCATTTTCCAAAAGTTTCACCGCCAACCAGCGGGCAGGATAGTTCTCCGCAAGTACATTGAGCCTGGAAATAGATTTCTCCAGCTTGGCGATTTCTTCCTCTACTTCCCGCCCATAGTCAACGATAGCTACATGTCTAGCAACCGTTGCTTCTACTACCATTTGAAAAATCCTCCTTTCACCGTTCACGACTCCTGAAGCCCTTGAGACTTTGAGGCTTTTCTTGACTCCGCCGCTTTGATAATTGTAGCCAACAGTTCTTTTATCCCCTGTCCTTTGTTAGCTACTGTGGGTACGACAGGAATGCCCAAGAGCTCCGAAAGCGTTTCAGTATCTATCTTATAGTCACGCGCTTCAGCCATATCCATCATGTTAAGAGCAATGACCAGATTAGCACCCAGTTCCATTATCTGCACAGTCAAGTAGAGATTGCGCTCCACATTAGAAGCGTCCACAATGTTTACCACCACGTCCGGTTTTCCCTCCACGATGAAATCCCGGGCGATGATCTCTTCCATAGAGTAAGCGCTGAGGCTGTAAGTGCCGGGCAGGTCGACAACATGGATTTCATGACTGTTGTACTTACAAGTTCCCTCCTTCTTCTCTACTGTCTTGCCCGGCCAATTGCCAACATGCTGCCGGGCACCGGTAAGTGCGTTGAAAACTGTGCTCTTGCCAGAGTTCGGATTCCCGGCTAAAGCGATAGTTAGCTCTTTTACCATTGATTCTCCCCCCTTCAAATTAGGTTCACTATGATCTTGTGAGCCATGCCGTGCCCCAAGGCCAAGCGAGCATCCCGAATGGCAACAATGATAGGTCCACTTTGGAAGCCGCCCTGAATGACCATGATCTTTACTCCGGGATTAAATCCCATGTCGGCTAAACGCCGGCGTACCCCCCTGCCCCCGCGCACGGACACGAATTTCACTTCCTGCCCTGGGGTAACCATGGATAACGGCATATGCATCTCTTCTCTCATCTTGTATTCCTCTAACTCGTCTCTACATGGATATTCTGGGCTTCCTCTTTCCGCAGTGAGAGGTGGTAGCCCAGCAGCTTGAACTCAATAGGGTCAGCCAGGGGAGCGACCCGCTCCACCTCGATCTCCGAACCTGGCACCACCCCCATGTCCAGGATACGGCGATGGGTGGACCCACTTCCACCAACTTTGATTACCTTCCCTTTCTGGCCAGGTTTCAAGTTGCTCAACAATTTGACTTCTCCCATCCTTTTACCTCCTTCTTAATGTCTTGAGAATCTGTGACTATTCAGCCTTGAACAAATCAAACGCAGATGCCGCAGGTTTCACGCAGATATCCGCAGATAGGCAAATAAACCAGAAAGGATCAGCGAGAATCAGCGTTATCAGCGTTCTATTGCTGGGGAGCTGAATAGTAACGAGGATCTGCTATTTGACCCTACAGATTCAGATTACCGTTGCTCACTCATTGTTGTTAACCTCTACGATAATTCCGTCTGCCTCCTCTTTCCGTAGGGAAAGGTGATAT